>JAFQBT010000054.1 GCA_017399625.1 Oscillospiraceae bacterium | reverse complement strand
TGAAAAGATTTTCGATTCCTCCCACACGCAGAATACCTATATTCTGCGTTCGCCGGCCGTTTTGGCCGACTACCTCAAAAAGTAATCAATCTTTGCGAGCAACCTGCTCAAGCTCAAGCTCGGCAGGGGTATCGCGTCCGAACATGGACACGATTACACGAACTTTGTTGTCGGGAATGTTGATCGATTCAACGGTTCCCTCAAATCCTTCAAGCGGACCACCTATAATGGATACGATGTCGCCGACGGCATATTTTACTTCGACCGACCTGGATCCTATTCCGAGTTTTGCAACCTCTTCTTCGCTGAGCGGTACGGGTTTGGAAGCAGGACCTACAAAGCCGGTTACACCGCGGGTGTTTCTGACAACGTACCAGGATTCGTCCGTAAGGATCATCTTAACAAGGACATAGCCCGGAAAAATTTTGCGTTCCACTTCACGCTTTTTGTTGTCGTTAACCTCAACGATAGTTTCGGTCGGGACGCTTACATCGAAAATAAGGTCTTTGAAACGCTTGTTTTCGATTACCTTTTCGATATTCTCGGATACTTTGTTTTCATATCCGGAATAAGTATGGACAACATACCATTTAGGAGTTTCAGACATAACTCAGTTCCTTTCGCGCATTAAGAGCCGAAAAACAGCCTGATGATGAGACCGAAGAAATAGTCTACAAGGCTGATACCGATCGAAGAGATGATAACGACTACAATTACGACGGTGGTGTTATTGATGACCTGTTTTTTGCTGGGCCATGCAATTTTTTTAAGCTCACCGGCGATGTCTTTGAAGAAACGTTTTACTCTCGAGAAAAGGGACGGCTTTTTAGCAGTATTCTCATTAGCCACGGTTAATACCTCTTCCTTTCCTTACTTCGTCTCTTTGTGGAGCGTGTGTTTACGGCAGAACCTGCAATATTTTTTCATTTCAAGTCTGTCCGGATCATTCTTTTTGTTTTTCTTGGTTGTGTAGTTGCGTTGTTTGCACTCAGTGCATGCCAACACTATTTTGACTCGCATTGCGGCACCTCCTGATTCTTGGAATTTTTGCCTCCCTCATATAAAAGGACACGGGTTTTTTTGCGCAAAAAAATAAACCCTTTTAGAGGTGTATATACTATACCATAAGTATATCCCCTCGTCAAGAGTTTTTTTGAAATTTCTTTATAAAATATTAAATTTATTTTTTATAACAATATTATATGTCTTTTTTGGTCAATAATCAAGCAAAAGATTGGCGCAAATATAAAAATTCTTTTGCGGAAGAATAAATTCTGAAGGAGGCGGAATTTTGTTTTATAGAATTTATCGTATAATAACGGCGTTTTTCATCGCTTTCACCGTTTTTGCAATGACAGCGGTTCTGGCTTTTCAGCAGGTTTTGCCGGACAGATTTTTTGTAAACGAAAAGGATCTTGATTTTGCTTCGTCCTACGGAAAATTCATAACGTTCGAAGCAGAATCCGCAGCAGCCAAAAGCGTTCTCAACAGCTTTGAGGATTCATATACGGCAACGGCGAAACTGATGGGCGTATTTCCGGTCAAGGAAGTTTCCGTAACCGTCACCGACCAGAAAATCGTAAAGGTTTGCGGAACGCCTTTTGGGGTAAAAATGTTCACCGACGGCGTTCTTGTGGTGGATTTTTCAAAAATCTCCGCAGAATGCGGAAACTGCTGCCCTGCTGAGGAAGCCGGACTTCTTGAAGGCGACCTTATAAAGAAAATCGACGGCGGGGAAGTTTTTACAAACGAGGACGTGGCGGAGAAAATTGAAAATTCCGGCGGAGAAACTTTGCGCATTACGGTTATCCGGAACGGAGAAACGGTTTCAGTTTCGGTAACTCCGGAGATGCTTGCTGACGGAAGCGGCTATAAAGCCGGATTCTGGGTCCGGGACAGCTCCGCAGGAATCGGCACTCTCACATTCTATGACCCGGAAAATCTTTCTTTTGCAGGGCTTGGGCACGCCGTATGTGACGTTGATACCGGAACGGTTCTCCCCTTTTCAAGCGGCGAAATCGTCACCGCAGCAATCACAAAAGTGAAAAAAGGAACCGCCGGCGCACCGGGTGAACTCGGCGGAACTTTTACGAGCACAGAAAGGCTCGGAACGGTGAAAATCAACAACGAAACCGGGCTTTACGGAACGCTTGAATATGAAATCGGCGGAATTTCCGTTCCTCTTGCGCCGAAGCAGGAAATTTATGAAGGAGCGGCGGTCATTCTTTCCACCATCGACGGCACGGAAACGGCGGAATATGACATCGTAATCGAAAAAATCAGCCTTTCGGACGACAGCCTTACGAAAAACATGATAATCCGTGTCACCGATGAGGATCTGATCGAGGTTACCGGCGGAATCGTTCAGGGAATGAGCGGCTCGCCCATCATTCAGGACGGAAAATTAGTCGGCGCAGTAACCCATGTTTTTGTCAACGACCCGACGAAGGGTTACGCGATTTTTGCGGAAAATATGCTCGAAATGTCGAAAAAATGCAGATGACAGAGGCTTTCGCCTCTGTCTTTTTCTGTGATTTTGTGATATAGTCAATTAAGCAAATTTGAATTCGGGGTGAACAGATGGCGAAACATATTGCAAATACAGTCACGGGTTGCCGAATTTTCGGCAGTATTTTGTTAATGTTCTTTCCTATATTTTCCACAGGATTTTATATCATCTATCTTCTGTGCGGTTTCACTGATATGATAGATGGAACGATTGCCAGAAAAACAAACAGTACCGGTAAGTTCGGAAGCCAACTTGACACCATTGCCGACCTTACTTTTTTAACGGCTTCTTTGATTAAGTTTTTGCCGGAAATCCATATTCCAGAATGGTTGTTGATATGGTGCGTTGTGATCTCGGTCATCAAAATCAGTAATATCATTTTGGGATATGTTTCTAAAAAACAGTTTATATCTTTACATACGATTATGAACAAAATAACAGGTCTGCTGCTGTTCCTATTGCCTTTTACAATATCCTTCGCAGAATTGAAATATAGCGCCACCGTTGTATGCTCCTTTGCAACAATTTCTGCAATTCAAGAATGGTTTTACATTATTACAGACAGAGAACCTCAATAATCCACATCCATTTTGCACTTACTTAATATAAAAAATCAGACAGAGGCAAAAGACTCTGTCTTTTTTCTTTGCAGCGTGGTATAATGGATTCATATTTTAAAAACAGACAGAGGTGGAATTACAATGAAAAACTACGTTGATTACATCACCGATATAACCTGCAGACTCCTTGCAATCGACAGCCCAACGGGCTATACAAAAAACGCCGCCGAATTTGTTATGGAAGAATACCGCAAGCTCGGTTATGAACCGAAAATGACCGTAAAAGGCTGCGTGCTCGTTGATATAGGCGGCAAAAACAAGGATAACGGAATCGTTCTTGCGGCGCATACCGATACCCTCGGCGCAATCGTTTCCGAAATCAAAGGAAACGGAAACCTCAAAGTTTCCCCTCTCGGCGGAATGAATCCGAACAATGCGGAAGCGGAAAACTGCCGCATCATCACCCGCTTTGACGGAATTTATGAAGGTACTTTCCAGCTCAACAACGCTTCCATCCACGTAAACGGAAGTTATAATGACTCAAAGCGCAAATATGACGATATGGAAGTTGTGCTCGACGAAGTTGTTCATTCCAAAGAGGACACCGAAAAGCTCGGAATCATGGTGGGCGATATCGTCTGCTTTGACCCCAGAACCACCGTTACCTCCAAAGGATATATCAAAAGCCGCTTCCTCGACGACAAACTCAGCGTAGGAATCCTTCTCGGATACGCAAAATATCTTAAGGACAACAACATCGAACTTGAAAACCGCCAGTATCATTACATCACCGTTTATGAGGAAGTCGGTCACGGCGGCGCAGCTTCCATTCCCGAAGGCGTTACCGAAATGATTTCCGTAGATATGGGCTGTGTCGGTGACGGTCTTACCTGCGACGAGCACATGGTTTCCATCTGTGCAAAGGATTCCTGCGGACCTTATAATTATGACGTTGTCACCGGACTTATCAAAGCCGCAAAGGAAAACGACGTCAAATTCGCCGTTGATATCTATCCGTTCTACGGTTCGGACGTTGACGCAACTCTCAATGCGGGATATGACATCCGCCACGGACTTATCGGTTCGGGAGTTTACGCTTCCCACGGTTACGAAAGAAGCCATAAGGACGGCGTTGAAAACACCCTCAAGCTTCTTGCCGCTTACTGCAAATAATAAATCAAGGACAGAGGCTCTGCCCTCTGTCTTTTTTTGTTTTATATGCTATAATGTTCCTATCAAAGCAAACTGACCGGAGGAAAAAATGGATTTCAACGAAAAACTTGTGACCTTGCGAAAGCAAAAAGGCTGGACCCAGGAGGAACTTGCGAAAGAATTATACGTTTCCCGCACCGCCGTTTCAAAATGGGAATCCGGAAGAGGTTTTCCGGGAATAGAATCGCTCAGAGCCATTGCAAAGCTTTTTTCCGTTTCGGTGGATGAACTTCTTTCCGGTGAGGAACTCATCACCGCCGCAAAATCGGAGGCAAAGGAAAAATCCGCCGCAATCATCTTCGGTCTTTTCGACTGCATGGTGGGGCTTCTGATGTTCCTCCCCTTTTTCGGGGAAAGATCCGGCGAAGAAATTCTTTCCGTTTCCCTTATAAATCTGACTGACGTTTCGCAGTTTATCAAAACGGTTTATATTGGTTTCATCGTGCTTTCCGCTCTTTTTGGAATTGTTCAGCTTGCGTTGCAGAATTCTGAAAACGGATTTTTCCGCAAAAACAAGTTCATTGTTTCGCTTGCTCTGAGTGTTGCCGGCCTTTTCATTTTCATCATCAGCACCCAGCCCTATGCCGGCGCATTTCTGCTTTTTATGCTGATAATAAAGCTTTTTGCAGCGTTTAAAATGCGCTGACACTTTCCGTGTCGCAACAGTTCCACAGCGTTTCTTGAATATTTTATCTCCCTGGCGTATGTTGATTTCAGCAAATACGAAAGGGAGATTTTTTATGAAAGCAAAAACAAATTTTTTATTATCCGGAATTTTATTTGCTCTGTTCATTATTTTCACTTTGTTGGTTCTGAATTTTGACGTTCAGTCCATCGGACCGGAAGGTTCTTTCGTCGGATTTGCTGAACTGAACAGCTTTTTCCGTGGTGCGGTCGGAGTAAATATGCTCTGGTACAATATCACAGACTGGCTTGGGATATCCGCAATTTTCACCGCCTTTGATTTTGCGCTGCTCGGTCTGTTTCAGTTTATCCGGAGGAAAAGCCTGCTGAAAGTCGATGCGGATATTTATATCCTTGGCGGATTATATCTGCTGGTCATCGCGGCTTATGTTTTCTTTGAAATCAACGTCATCAATTACCGCCCGGTGCTCATGGACGGAATGCTCGAAGCATCTTATCCGTCTTCTCACGTGATGATGGTCTGCACAGTTATGGGAAGCGCAGTTCTGCAGTTCAGAAGCAGGATTAAAAGAAAAAAACTGCTTTTTACCGCAAATTCCATTTCTCTTGCAGTAATTATCGTGACCGTTTTCGGAAGATTCCTTTCCGGCGTTCACTGGACAAGCGATATAATCGGCGCTTTGCTTTTAAGCGGCGCTTTGCTGATGCTATATCATTCCTGCGTTTCGCTCATAAACAATAAAAAATAACGCTGACAGAGGCTCTGCCCTCTGTCTTTTTTTGCAAAAATATGATAATATAAAATCATAAAATATACAGAGGTAATAACATGGAAGTAACAATAAAAAATCTCGAATCCTATCTTGCAAAAACCTACGGCGGTTTTGCGGAGAAAAACGGCGTTCCCCTTGCGGAAAACAATCTTTTTATGAAGCTTGTTGAGGAAATGGGCGAAGCCGCGGAAATCATCAACAAGAAAACCGGAAGAAAAGCCGGCGACGGAAGCGACCTCAACTCTGAACTCGGCAAGGAGCTTTGTGACATAATCCACTATGCCGTTGCCATTGCCGCAGTCAACGGGCTTGACCTCAACGATATAATCATCGAAAAAGACCGCGCCGCCGCAATAAAATATAACCACAAAATAAATCTTGAGGATTTCATCCGGAGCGAGGAAAAAGATGTTTGATAAAGTTACAGAACATATTTACATCCACCCGGCGGAACATTATACCGACCGCCCTAACATCGGACTTATCGTCGGCGAAAAATTTTCCCTGCTCTATGATGCGGGAAATTCCGCAAAACATGTTGAAAAACTGAAAAGCGAACTTTCGGAGCAGGGTCTTCCCCGTCCGGATTTTGTTCTTCTTTCCCATTGGCACTGGGACCATTCATTCGGCGCAAAATTCTGGAACGCTCCGGTTATCGCCGGAAGAAAAACCGATGAACAGCTTCAAAAAGTTGCCGAATGGCAATGGGACGATATTTCCATGGAAAACCGCATTGAATCCGGCGAGGACATTGTTTTCTGCTCCGAAATGATAAAACGCGAATATCCCGACAGAAACAAAATCGAAGTTGTTCCGGCGGATATTGTTTTCGAAGGAAGAATGAGCATTAATCTCGGCGGAATTTCCTGCGAAATAATACACGCAAAAGGTCCCCATTCGGAGGATTCGGTAATCTGCTATATTCCTTCGGAAAAATTCCTTTTCCTCGGGGACGCAAACTGCAAGGACCTTTACGGAAAGCCCTGGAAATTCGATATTGAGCACGAGGAGGATTTCCTTGATAATATTGCGAAAATCCCCTATGATAAGGTGCTCACCGATGATTTCATCCGGCTTCTGGATGCTCTTGATTTTGAACTTTGCATAAGCGGTCACGCGGAAATCATGACGAAAAACGAACTTTATAATTCTCTCGGTTACTGAAAAGGAGAAAAATGAACAGCGAAGAAATCATTTTTGCGGTCGAAAGAATCGAACATCTTGAAAAGGTTTTTGATGAAGTAAAAACCGCTTTTGAAACCGACCAGGATTTTTTTGAAAACGATGCGATGCAGAAAAAAGTTTCACTGCTTACGCAATATATGGAAAGCGGACAATGGCTCCGGGATTTTGAACTTGACGAAAAAGGCAAACTTCCGGCGGATTTAAAGCGCGGAATTCTTTCCGAGGACGGACTTTATAACCTTGTTTGCGATATTGAGCAGTCAAAACATAAAAAATCCGGTTCTCTGATAAATCTTTTTGATAAAAACGGAATTCTTTTCGCAATCCTCTGGATTGTAATTTACGTAGTCGGATTCGGAACAATGGACGGAATTTCCGAAAACATCGGAATACCGAAATTGCTGACCGTTATTTTCGGTGCGGTTATTTCCGCGGTTATCCTTGTTTTTACAAAAAAGAACGACCTTTCCGAGCGTTTCGGACTTTGTAATTTCAAAGGAAATCCCAAGGATTTTCTTTTCTTCATCCCTCTTGCGGTAATTTCCACCGCAAGCACCTGGAGCGGTCTTTCCTTCGGAATCGCGCCGCTCACCGCCCTGCTTTCTATTATCGCAATGTGCTTTGTGGGATTTCTTGAGGAAATAATCTTCCGCGGGATGCTTTTCGGAGAAATGCGGAAAAACGGCATAAAATCGGCGATAATCGTATCCTCCCTCACCTTCGGAGTCGGGCATATCGTTAATCTTCTTATGGGAGCGCCGGTTTTTGAAACCCTTCTTCAGCTTGTTTATGCTTCGGCGGTCGGTTTTTGCTACACCGCGATTTTCCACAAAGGAAAAAGCCTTTGGCCCTGCATAATTTCCCATGCGGCGGTCAATTCCCTTTCCGTTTTCGGCGCTGAACCGAACACCGCAATGCTCATCGCCGTTTCCGCAATACAGACCCTTCTCGGAATCGGATACGGAGCCTGGATTTTGAAAAAAGGTGAACAATAATGGATTACGAAGATAAAATAATCGAAAATTTTCAGAAAAGCTGGGACACGCATATGGAAGCCTTCGGTCCGATTCTCGGACCCGCTTTCATGCAGAATTTTGAAGCAAGGGTCCATCTTACTGCCGCTCTCAACAGTCTTTCAAAAGGAAAAACAAAAACTTTTTTTGCAAATTTAAGCCATCTTAAAGATTTTTGTTCATCGGACGAAGACTGCGCCGCTTGGTTTTTCTTTATGGGACTGGGCTTTGAATTATCCGGAATGAAGGAAGAAATGCTCCGGTATTATAACGAATGCATAAAATACAGCCCGTCTTTTTCCAGGCCATATCTTATGGTTGCAAAATGCGCCCACGCAAATTCAAATTTATCCTTTGCGGAAGAAAATTACCGGAAGGCGCTTGAACTGCTCGAAAACGAAAAACTTCCGGCGCAGACAGCATTGGTAAAAGCTTCCGCTTATACGAACTATTTTTCCTGCCTCACTTCCCTTGGAAAATACTCCGAAGCTGAATCCGCTCTTAAAAAATCCGAAGAAATTCTTCCGGATTTCACCCTTCGCCTTCATTATGCGGCAATTTTATATGCATATATGGGCAATGAAGAAAAGCTTTCGGAATATCTTCTGAGGCTCAAAAAAGAAAACAAGGAGCTTTACGATTCCACCGTAAAACTTATAGATAATCTCAGCGGAAAATAAAAAGGAGCGTGCCATGCACGCTCCTTTTTATTTTTTGTTGCCTTTAGGCTTAACAAAACCCCTGGTTCTGCCAGGGGTTGATAAAAAGCCTTGGCATAAAAATTCTTGTATTTTCGGAAATGGTTTGGCGGTCGCAAAACTGAAAAAACAAGAGATTTTTATAAAAGTTATAGACCAACTGCATTTTTGCAATAGGCGAATGTTACTGGTTTACCAGTAGCAGGGCAAGCGATGCAATGGTAATATTCAGTGCCCCTTCGAGGGGTGAGCAAGTACTGACCCTTCCAGGGTCTGAGCAAACCACTAGTTTACTAGTGGTTATGATTCCTCAGTTCCCAGAAAGCAACCGCGCTTGCAGCGGCAACATTAAGAGAATCAACTCCGTTTGCCATTGGTATTTTAACGGTGTAATCGCAATCGGAAATGGTTTTTGCCGCAAGTCCGTCCCCTTCTGTTCCAAGGACTATTGCAAGCTTTTCTTCCTTCGCAAGGCGTTCGTCGTCAATGCATTTGGTATCGTCGCAAAGAGCCATTGCCGCGGTTTTAAAGCCCATTTTATGCAGTTCATCCTGCCAGTTTTCGCCGACGAATGTCCACGGTACCTGAAAAACCGTTCCCATGCTCACGCGGATAGCTCTTCGGTAAAGCGGGTTGCTGCAGCCGTTTGTCATGAGCACTGCTTCAATGCTGAGCGCCGCCGCGGAACGGATTATCGCTCCGATATTGGTGGGGTTCATAACGTCTTCGAGCACGGCAATTCTTTGAGCACCGGCGCAGATTTCTTCCGTGCTCAAAAGCGGTTTCCGGCGCATTGCGCAAAGAAGCCCCCTTGTAAGCGGAAAACCGGTGAGCTCCTTCAGCACATCAAAAGCCGCTGTAAAAACCGGAATATCGCCGCACCGGGCGATTACATCCTTCGCTTCGCCTTCAATATGTTTATCCTCAACAAGAATTGAAACCGGTTCATAACCGGCATCAAGCGCCCTTTCGATTACCTTCGGGCTTTCGGCAATGAACATTCCCTTTTCCGGAAATTCCCTGTTAAGGAGCTGCACCTCCGTAAACCTTGCATAAACGTCAAGCTCCGGCGCTGAAAAATCCTTTATTTCAATGATATCCGGCATAAATATCTCCCTTGAAAAAACAATATATTATCATTATAATAAGCATAAAGTTCCCTGTCAAATTTCTTTTCAAAAATTTCCGGCATAAATGAAACAAAAACTTCTGTTTTTGACACTATATAAAGAGAAATCCCGACGGAGGTGTTCCCATGAAAAAATTTCTTGCGTTTCTTTTATGTTTTGTTCTCATCTTGTGTTCCTGCTCAGCAGAAAATGAAGCGGAAAAGGAAGAAGAATCTTCTTCCCCGGCATCGGAAAGCAGTTCCTCCGTTTCTCCGGAATCTTCCGTTCCCGAGGAACCCGAAAGCGCATCCGTTCCGGAAGTACCTTTTGATGAACTTTCCGAAAATGAAAACGGTTCTTTCAGAAAAGTTGAAATTTCCTGCTTCTATACTCTTAATCTTTATGCGCTCACAGATTCCGGAAATCTTTACCGCTTTGATTACACCGACGGAAGCATGGAATTTTACCGCGCCGGAGTTGCCGATTTCTGGGCGGGAAGTTTTTATGAAGAAGGAAGCCACTACGGCGGGCCGAACATGGTTTTTGAAAACGGCTGGGCGTTCGCCAAGGGAGAATATTATTATAAACCGGATTTCACCGCTGTTGCCGGGGATTACTTCCTCCGGAGCGACGGAAAAATCGAATATATTGACGAAGGCGAATGGAAAATCCTTGACGTAAACGCAAAAACGATAAAAGCCCGCCAGCCCGGTTCCGTACGTTTTCTTGATTATGAAAATAATCTTTATCGGTTCACTCCCTATATCGAAGAACCCCTTCTGCTCAACAAAAATGTAACCGATTACGACTGGAACTTTTTCGATAAAATCAACTATGCTGATGAAACCATATGCATCCTTGAGGACGGAAAAATCGACATTATTTTTGACGAGGAATTTTCCGACCCGGAAACTTTTCTTTCCATAATACCCGAAACCGCAAAAAAGGTTCACACCTCTTCCGGATACTTCCTTTTCCAGAAAGAGGACGGAACCTATCTTTACGGGCACAAAAAACACGGCATTACCGGAAATATCGATATTGTAGGAACCGATGCTCACATTAATTTCCGGGATTATGCAATTATCGGCGCCGACGGAAATATATATCTCCATATCGAGGATCTCACATTCTTCGGCGAGGCAATCGACGATAATTATACCGTAACACACGATTTTATCATTGAACTCCCCTGAAACGCGGTGTATAATCAGACTGAGGTGATGAAATGAAACTTTTGTTCAAACAAAGATTTTTCAGCTGGTTCGACAGCTATGATATTTATGATGAAAGCGGAAAAACCGTTTATACTGTCGAAGGTCAGCTTTCCTGGGGACACTGCCTCAAAGTTTTCGACAGCCTCGGAAACGAAATCGGAACGGTTCGGGAAAGGGTTCTTACCTTTCTTCCGAAGTTTGAAATCTATCTCGGAAACGATTATATCGGCTGCATAAGCAAGGAATTCACCTTTTTCAAGCCCGCTTTCGATATCGATTTCAACGGATGGCATATTGAGGGAGATTTCTTCGAATGGGATTACAGCATCATCGGTTCCCGTGGCGAAAACATCGCTTCCGTTTCTAAGGAACTCTGGAACTGGACCGATACATACGTAATTGATATAAACGATCCCCGGGATGCGGTATGTGCGCTTATGCTCGTCCTTGCAATAGACGCGGAAAAATGTTCAAGAAATTAAAAAAGGAGTGTCCGCTTTGCGGACACTCCTTTTTTTAATCCTCCGGATCTTCAAATTCGCTTTCATGCGCTTTAAAAAAATCCCGGAACTTCCGGACATTTTCGAGCTCCGTCCATTTTTTCGTTTTCACCGGTACGGAATCAAGGTCATATATTTTTGCCCCGGGAATCGAAAGAAAAACCGGCGAATGGCTTGCGATTATAAACTGGCATCCGAAAAATCTTGCGGAATTTTCAAGATACTCCATAAGCTCCAGCTGGAGGGAAATGGAAAGACTGTTTTCCGGCTCATCAAGGAGATAAACGCCTTTTTTATCGATTTTATCCACAAAATACTTCAGCGCGCTTTCGCCGTTCGAAAACATTTCAACGTTTTTCATAAGCCGGTCTTTCACAAATTTCGACTGGGTCTTTCGCTTTGCATCATAACTTTCCTTCCAGTCATGGTAATCCTCCATGCTCCGAAGGCGGCTTTCAGTCCATTTCCTTTCGGAAAAATCCCTGAAAAGTTCCTCCCGCCGAAGGTCTATTCCGTTGTTGATATTTCTTATATCGAGAAGATAATCAAAAACATCGTCGCTGGAAAGAAGCGAACTTTCCTCCGTTATTTTCTCCCGGTATTCAATTTTGCAGAAGCCGAGATATTTTTCGAAAAACGCGCTTTTGCCGAAGGCAGAAAATCTTTTTAATCCGGCTTTTTCGGCTACCAGGTTGAGCATGGTCGATTTTCCGGAGCCGTTTCCGCCGTAAAAAATCGTAACGGGAGAAAATTCCGCCTTTTGGAATTCTTTCTTCGGAAAAATTCTGAAGGGATAAAAACTGCTGAAGCAGGTACGGTTTTCGGAAAACAAAACTCCCGATTCCTGCCCTTCCGACGGAAGAACAAATTTTTCGATATAGACCGCCATATAATCGCCTCCCTCTGATGATTCAATTAAACCATCCCGGGGATTTTTGTCAACAGCAAAAAAGCCTGCCGGTGCATTTTTGCACCAAAAAGCTCCCGTTTTAATAAAACGGGAGCTTTTTTCCGTAATTTTCAGATATTGACGAGGATATCCTTCATCCATGCGCAAAGTTTTTCGCTTGCCTCGTTTGCAATGCGGACAACCTCTTCGTGGCTGTGTTTCACCGTTGCAATTCCGGTTGCCATGTTGGTGATGCAGGAAACGCCGAAAACTCTGAGTCCTGCGTGGTTTCCGGCAATGGTTTCCGGAACGGTGCTCATGCCCACTGCGTCTGCGCCGAGAGCAATAAATGCGCGGATCTCTGCGGCAGATTCATAGCAGGGACCGTTGAAAAGCGCATAAACGCCGCGCTTATAATCGATTCCGAGTTTTTCAGCGGATTCAATCGCTTTTTCAACGATTTCCGGGGCATAAGGTTCGGACATATCCGGGAAACGCGGTCCAAGTCTTTCGTCATTTTCGCCGATGAGCGGATTTATTGCAAGGAAGTTTATGTAGTTATCAATGATCATAAGGTCGCCGGGTTTGAAATTGCGGTTTGCGCCGCCAGCGGCATTTGTAACAATAAGGTTTTTTGTTCCGAGGAGCTTCATCACGTAAACAGGATGGGTGATTTCCTTCGGGGAAAATCCTTCATAAAAATGGAATCTGCCCTGCATTGCGGCGATGACCTTGTTTCCGATTTTTCCGATAACAAGATTTCCCGCATGACCGGCAACGGTGGACTGAGGAAATTCCGGAATTTCAGAATACGGAATAACCACTTTATCCTCCATGATATCAACGATTCCGCCAAGACCGCTTCCGAGGATTATTGCGGTTTCCGGAACAACGCTTATTCTTTCGCGGATATAATCCGCAGATTTTTTAACTTTATCGTAGAACATAAGGCTTTCCCTCCCATATAAATCTATGACCATATAATATAAAAAAGCGGCGGTTTAGTCAAGTGACGGCACAAAAAAACATCCGTTTCAGAGCCGGTGTTTTTTTATTTCAGTTTTTCAAAAATCACAGCCAAAATAAAAATTATACGGGCCGCCCCGGCATTTTGTTTTAAAAGTAAAGCATTTTTTGAACGAATAAAAATTAAAAACAGAAAACAATTGTAAATTTCTGGAAATTCTATTGACAGTTTGGAAAAATATGGTATTATTTACTTATGGATATCCAATTATTTCCAATTATAGCAAAATATGGAATTTATTCCGCACATAAATTCCGTAAACGTATCAAATAAAAACATATTCTGTGCGGAGAACAGGCGGAAAATATATGGAAAACAAAATAAGAATAATAATCGCGGACGACGACAGCGAATTCTGCACGTCCTGCAAAAACTCTCTTTCTTCTTTCGGCTTTGATGTTTTCGTTTCCGGAAAAGACGGCCGGGAGCTTTTTGATTCGATAATTCTCAAAAAACCTGCGGCGGTTCTTTCGAATGCATTTATGTCCCGGATGGATCTCGTTGGAGTGATAAATGTCTGCCGGGATAAAATCCCCGGCGAAATGCCGCTTTTTATGGCAATGATTCCTTCCGAAAACGGCGTTCTTGAAAAGGAACTTCTCTCCGGCGGGGTTTCATATTGTTTTATAAAGCCCCTTGATTATGATTTTCTTGCGGAGCGCATCCGCAGTCTTTGTCTGAGCATGGGCAGAAATTCCGGTGCTCAAACGGAAAAGGAAAGCTCCAATCTCGAAATCGTCATCACCGATATCATCCACCAGATAGGCGTTCCTGCTCATATCAAAGGCTACCATTATCTCCGGGAAGCAATTATGATGGCGGTAAGCGATATCGATATCATGAACTCCGTAACAAAATGCCTCTATCCCTCCGTTGCCAAAAAGCACGGCACCACATCCTCAAGGGTTGAGCGCGCTATCCGCCACGCAATCGAAGTTGCCTGGGATCGGGGAGACGTTGACGTGCTCAATTCCTATTTCGGATACACCATCCACAGCAGCAAAGGTAAACCCACCAACAGCGAATTCATCGCCCTTATCGCTGATAAATTAAGGGTCAATATGAAAACTGCGTGAAAACAAAAAAAGAGGAGCAAAACCGAACGGTTTTGCTCCTCTTTTTATCTGTAATGTTATTCAGCTTTACATTTAACAAATCGCTTGTTTATGCGGTTTCATCCGCCAAAGAAGAGGTGTTCAATAAGTATCTTTGTTCCGAGAAAAACGAGCACCGCTCCTCCGAAAAACTCCGCTTTGGATTTATATTTCGCGCCGAAAACGCTTCCGATTTTAATTCCCGCGGCAGAAAACGCAAATGTTGTGATGCCGATGAGCGTAATCGCAAGAAGGATATCCACCTTGAGGAACGCAAATGTGATTCCGACCGCAAGGGCATCAATGCTCGTTGCAACGGCAAGCACCAGCATTGCTTTGAATCCGAAAGATGCGTCCTGGTCGTTTTCCGTTTCCCGGGATTCCTTTATCATATTGATGCCGATGATTCCGAGAAGAATGAAAGCGACCCAGTGGTCAATGCTCGTTATGTATTGCTCAAAGGTCGAACCGAGCAGATATCCGATAAGAGGCATAAGCGCCTGGAATCCGCCGAACCAGAGTCCTGCAATGAGCATGTGCTTAGGTTTTATTTTTCCGACGGAAAGCCCCTTGCAGATGGAAACCGCAAAAGCATCCATCGAAAGGCTTATTCCGATAAGTATGAGTTCGATTACTGACAAAACCTATCCCTCCAAAAAAAACAAAGACTTATCCGCAAAACGCGGATAAGTCTCATCATTTAAAGCAATGCCAGGATTTTTTAAATCCAGTCTGTTGACATAGCTGCGCATATTGCGCCGACTACTCCCTTATTCAAGCAATAATTATACCATTTATTCAGGAAAAGTCAAGTTTCAGATCTCTTTTCCGGTTTCGGAATCATATATATTCTCATAAACCGCATAATAGAACGGCGGAATTCTTCTGTCAAGATGGAAACAGCCGAAAAACCATTTTCTGAACTTACATGTGGTGGAAACTTCGTTGAGGAACGCATGGAGATTGTTGAAGCAGTTGCTTTCCATTTCGAGGAATCCGCGCATTTTGAATCCGGCGTCATAGGTCACGATATAGTCCACTTCCCCGCCGGCTTTTTCAAGATTTTCGTGAGCATGCTCACATTCCTGCTCGCTTGGAAGCCTTACAAAATCCGGACATTCCCGGAAATCCATCACGTCGAGTTCCTCATCATCGCCGCCGCCGAAAGAAAAGATTTTCTTTCCCTCGATTTCAAAAATCTCGCCGCGCATAAGCTGATAGATGTTTTCGGAAATTTTTCTTGCTCTTCCGCCGCAAAAATCCACCTTCGGGAATTTTTCGAGCAGCTCAAAGTTTTCATGAGCACCTTCCACAAAAAGGATCTGATATTTGCGCTTCGAAAGCCATTTTATGTTGCTGAGTTCCTCTTTCGATTCGTTCCAGATAAATCCGAAATCTCCGCAAACGATCAGGGTATCTCCTTTTTTGATTTTCTTCGCCGCGGATGTTTTGAATCTTGAAAGTTCTCCGTGTGTGTCGCCGGTAAAATAAATCATTTTTTCCTCCGGAAATAAAATTAATAAGCTGGCTTTAAAAAATTAACAAAAGATTAATTTTCTTTTAAAACGGCAAAATTAAAAAATAACCTATTCCATTATACACCAAATCCTGCTATAATATCAATATAATATATTTAAAATCAATTTGTGACATAATTTGATTTTGGTATGGTTTCGGAGGAAATTTATGAAAAAAGCACTTTCTCTTATTCTCGCGCTTATTCTTGCGCTTTCCTGCTGCATAAACGTTTTTGCGGCAACAAAATATCAGCCCTCTTTTGAGATAAACTGTGAATCCGTCTATCTTGCGGACGAAAACGGAAACGTTCTTTTTGAACAGAATCCCGAGCAGCGCATGTATCCGGCGGAACTTGTTCAGATTATGACCGCCATCGTTGTAATCGAAAATATCGAAGCTGTGGGCGGCTGGGAAGCCGAGGCTGCTTACGAAATGAGCACCCAGAACTTCCTTTATGAAAACCGCCACGGCGGCATCATCTCCACCGGAATGATTGCAAAGGACGTTTTCACCGCGGACGAACTTTTCCACGCAATGGTAATTGCCTCCGGCTATGACGCAGCCATGACCCTTGCAAAACTCATCGCCGGAAGCCAGGATGCCTTTATCGAGCTCATGAACGCAAAGGCAAAGGAACTCGGCGCAAGAAACACCAACTTTACAAACTGCCACGGTCTCCACGACACCGCAAACTACACCACCGCTTATGATATGTATCTTATTTCGAAACACGCCATGAGCCTTGAAAAGTTCCGCGAAACCGTTGCAAAAAAATCCTATACCTGCGAAGCCACCGACACCCACGGAAAACTCACCTGGAACACCGATAACGGTCTTCTTGCAAGCGGAAACGTCCATTATTATTCCCCCGTAACCGGAATCAAATCCGGCTACAGCTCCGAAGTCGGCAGAAACGTTTCCTCCTATGCGGAATACGAAGGTTTTGCATATTATCAGGTAAATATGGGCGCACCCTTCGAACTTGACGAAGGTTACAACCTTGCGCTCTATGATGCAAAACAGCTTTATAACTGGGCTTTCACCGAATTCGAGGTAAAAACCATTGTTGAGGCCGGTTCCCAGATTGCGGAAGTTCCCCTTGAGCTTGCATGGCAGAAGGACCACCTCCAGCTTATGATCGGCGAAACCTACCGCGCTCTTCTTCCCATTGATATTGACGTTGCTTCCATTTCCTATGAATACGATCTTCCGGAATCCGTCGAGGCTCCCATCGAAAAAGGCGAAGCCATCGGAAAGCTGAAACTTGTTCATTCCGGCGAAGTTATCGGAAGCGTTCCGCTTGTTTCTGCGGAGGACGTCGAACAGAGCGAACTTCTGAGCGGTCTCAAGAATTTTTCCGATATGACCCGTTCCTTCTGGTTCAAATTCATCGTCATCATCCTCTTTATTCTTGTTGCGCTTTATATTGCACTTATGATCATCAGAAACTACAATAAAAGAAAATACGGAAACTTCAAAAAAAGAAGACGCCTTTGATATTATTTTAAAAAATATTTTTAAAAAACTATTGACATTATAAATTGAATTGTATATAATATTAACGCTGTCCAAAGACAGCAGGTGCGTTTCTGCGCTTAAACGGCTTAAATAAAAAGCCGGCCTGCCGAGGATGAGTGTTTTAATTCGATTTATTACGCTCCTTCCACGGCTCGCGGAGGGAGCGATTTTTTATTATAAAAAATCAGCTCCCATCACAAAGCAGGAGGTGAATTTTTAAAATGGCCAGTGAAAAAATCTTGCAAGCGAAAAAAGAAGCTGTTGCAGAGCTCGTTGAAAAGCTTAAAGCTGCAAAATCCGGTGTTCTCGTAGACTACGTCGGTATCAACGTTGCAGACGATACCAAACTTCGTCGCGAACTCCGTGAGGCAGGTGTTGAATACACCGTAATCAAAAACTCCATTCTTCGTTTCGCAGCTGAGGAAGCAGGTTACGGCGAACTTGATGCTTACCTTTCCGGAAGCACCGCACTCGCAATTTCCAACGAGGACCCCGTTGCACCCGCAAAAATCCTTGGTAAATTTGCAGAAAAATCCAACGGTAAATTCTCCCTTAAAGCTGGTTTCATCGACGGCGAAGTTCTTGATGAAAAGAAAGTTATCGAACTTTCCAAAACCCCCAGCAAAGAAGAGATTCTTACCATGCTCGTTATCGCTCTTACCAGCCCCATCAAAGGCATTGCTGTTGCGCTTGACAAAATCGTCGAAAAAGGCAACGGCGGTAACGAACCCGAAGGCGAAGGCGAAGCAGCATAATTTTGCAGCCTGAACCAAACAATTAATTTCAAAACTACATCTTAAAAATTATCTACAGGAGGTAAATCACAATGGCTTCTGAAAAAATCCAGAACATTCTCGAAGAGATCAAAGCTCTTTCTCTTCTCGAAGCAAACGAACTCAAAAACGCAATCTGCGAGGAATTCGGCGTATCCGCTGATGCACCCGTAATGGTAGCTGGCGGCGCTGCTGCTCCTGCTGCTGAAGCAACCAAAGACAGCTGGGATGTTGTTCTTACCAACGCTGGTCAGACCAAAATGGCTGTTATCAAAGTTGTTAAAGAAATCACCGGTCTTGGCCTCAAAGAGTCCAAAGAAATCGTTGACGGCTGCCCCAAAGCAGTTAAAGAAGGCGTTTCCGAAGCTGAAGCTGACGAAATCAAAAAGAAACTCGAAGAAGCAGGCGCAGAAGTCGAAGTTAAATAATTTCTGCCCTTACAGAGATTCGAAAAAAAGCTCTTCCCTTTCGGGAAGAGCTTTTCTTTTTTATTTGTATTTTATCGCGCCGTGATATATCGGAACAAAAATTCCCAATATTGCGCTCCACGAAAACGTTGTAACAAGAATATAAGGAAGGCTTCCGCTGAAAAACATTCTTACCAGAATTGCCGCAACCGGCAAAGCGACCATTGTAACCATAAGGCTGATTCTTGCGTTTTTTATTATATACGGCCAGTTTCGGTTGTTATAATAAACTCCTGGAGTATGAAGACGGAAAAATCCGTCCGTATAATAATCAACTTTGTTATCATCAAAATATTTCGGCAGGCGTTCTTTTACAAAAAACATAAAATATGCGCCGAAAATTGCCGTAAGGATTTCAATCACAATAAGGCTCTGGTAATACTGCGCTCCGTTGTTTTTATAAAAATAATAAGTTGCCGCCGCACCGAGCAAAAGACAAATCACATAAATTTTAAAGCGCTTTCTTTTGGATTTATTCGGTTCGTTATCAAGAGCAATCGCTTTTTCAACTATTTCGTCCACCTGGGAAACATCAACTTTTTCGTCTTCAATTTTTCCGCAGTTCAGAAGTTCCGCCGCGGTGACATCAAGCGCATCCGCAAGCGGATTGAGCATCGTGATATCCGGAAGGCTCTGTCCCCTTTCCCATTTGCTTACCGCTTTATCCGAAACAAAAAGCCGCTCCGCAAGTTCCTTCTGGGTCATTCCCCTTTCCTTCCGGAGCTTTGCAATAAATTCTCCGAATTTTTCCTTATCGAGTTCATAATTCAAAAAAATCACCTCCCGAGTTAAATTATACCCCGGGAGGTTTTTGCTTGCAATATTTTGCCTGTGGAATCCGGGTAAACCGTTGGTAGAATCAGTTTTCCCCGCTGCGGATCTTCGCGATTTCCATCCAGTAATGCTCCTCATCGCCGAGAAGAACGCTTGTAATTCCGCTTTGAAGGTCAAAACCGAAGTTGTTATAAACGATTTCGATTTCCTCTGTGTTGGAAACGGAAGCGGTCTGCTTTATGATATTGAGATTTGTTCCGAGCCTTGTTACCATATCAAAGCCCTCGAGGTCCATTTTTTCCCTTGAACCGAAGAAATCATAGCTTGCCTCGCGGATGGTGGACGTTCCGATTTCAAGCGTTTCTCCCGCAGGAACAGTGACTTCGAAAGTAACATACATAACGCGGCTTACGTGACCGACTTCACTTATTACGTCATCGAGTCTTCCGAAAGAATAGCGTTCTGCAGGGTTTTCGGAAAGCTGACCGTGAGCATAAAGGAATTCCGCAACGTATCCCACATATTCCTCGCTGGAAACAAGGTCACGGATTGTCGCTTCCTCCTGCGAACCGTATTTTATCATTTCGTCGCTGTAATCAACCATATTGAACATCAACTCTCCGAAAGTTGTTTCAAAACGCTCCATTGTAACAGTAACGGCATCCGTTTCCGGTCTCTTTTCATAATCACCCATACCCGCAACGGCTTTTGCTTCGGCTATTTCAATATCTTCGCCTGTTACTATTAAATAAATTTTCTGCTTACCGAAATCCGGACTAAAGCTCTTCGGAATGTGGGTATTAAAGGTCTTTCTTCCCTCTTCGTTACGGAACATCCCATTGAATCCATAATTTAAAACTCCGCTTTTTTCCTCGTTAAAGTTAACATCTATCAGAAGGTCTGCATTTTCTATCTGGTCAAATTCCTCCATTGGAATATTATAATCGATTCCAAAGGAATAAACTATAACCTCCTGGTCGAGGGAGGGATTTTCCGCAAGGGCATCCTTGAGATATTCCCCGCTTTCGAGGAGAATTTTATATTCATCCCAGGATTCAAGGCTTGAAAGATTAAGGCTTTCGCTTCCTCCTTCATCGCCCCATGCGGGAGCAAATCCTCCGCTGTAAGGTCCGATTTTAAGTTCGGTTTCAACGGTTTTTCCGTCAACGGTAATCTTCGGAATCCTTGAAAGCGCCGTTCTGAAATTTCCGGCAAAGGGATAAACCGCCGTAAAGGTTATATCCTCATCGGTGGTGTTTGTTACGGTATAGTTATCTCGGATGACTGCGTCGTTATCCCAGCTGTCGTAATAAACCATCTCGCCTTTTGAATTTTCATAGCTTTCCTGATGGTTATAATAGGGCGAAAAATCGAAATCAACGTTCCGCTCAAATTCAAGACCGGACGTATCTTCAAGCGCTGTAAGCGGAAAAGCGGGTCCGGAATAACTCATATAATCGGAACCGGGTTCCCGGTTCGTTCCGCCTCCGGCAGAAGCACCGGGAAGAAGAATCCTTCCGATTATTCCGAGAGCGACAACTCCGATAAAGAAAGCAGCGGCCATTCCGGCGATTTTCCAAAAAGGCTTTTTCTTTCTTTTTACTTCTTCGGCTTTTGCTTCTTCGATATATTCTTCATTGATTTCCGTTATTGCATCAAAAATTCTTTCGCTTTTCATACCGAAATCCCCTCCTTTTCAAGAAATTCCTTAAGACTTTTCCGAAGGCGGAACATTTTTGAGGAAAGTTTTTTTGCCGGAATATTCGTCCTTGCGGAAAGTTCCGCAACGGAATCGCCGTACCAATAGCGGCGGATAAAATAAATCCGTTCCTCCTTTTCAAGCGTTCCGAGCCAGCGGTTGATTGCGGATGTGATTTCGCCGCTTTCGCTTTCCTCCTCGGTGTTTTCGACGGAAGGAACGCAGTCCTCCAGTTCCGAAAGCATGATTTCGATTCCGCTGCGCTTTTGCGCCTTGTTTTTTCTCCAGCGGCTTATGGAAAGATTCCGGGTTATTTTTCCAAGCCATGCGCCAAGAAAATCCGGTTTTTGCGGCGGAATGCTGTTCCATGCTTTTCCGTAAGTATCGTTGACTGTTTCTTCGCTGTCCTCCGGATTCGAAAGAACATTCATGGCTATTGAAAAAAGCATTTTTCCGAATTTGCGTTCGGTTTCGGCAATGGCGCTTTCATTTCTTGCGTAATAAAGTTCGATTATTTTTGCGTCCTCCAAAAAGATTCCTCCTTTCGGTTTTGTTTTTTCTGAGGGCCTTCATCCATAAAGACGCAGCTTTCCGGCGGATATTCGCCGGATTTTAAAAAAAGGCGCAGAAATTCTGCACCTTTTTTAAATTAATTTATCAATGTTATCAAAGGGGCGGTAAAAACTTTTTCTTCCATAGGTTTCGATGGCGCTCTGAATCTGTTTGCTTACAAATTCGATTTCCTCCCGAAGTTCGTTTGCGGACATTCTGAGAACGCCGCTTCGCAAAGCGGCAACCTGTATAAGGTTATCGGAAGTTGCAACCTTTACGTTATAGTTTTTGCCGATATCCTGAACAAGCTTTTCGATATACATATCGCCGGTTTCATTTTCCTTTGTATATGCAACGTGGATTTCGTGGTAATCGAATTTTTCGCCGTAGTTGCCTTTTACTTTATATCCGTCGAAAACGAGCACCAGTTCGCATTTTGTATAGCCCCGGTAGTTGCTGAGGATATCCATGAGAATATGGCGTGCGGCATCAAGATTTTCCGATGCAAGTTTTTTGAGACCTTCCCAAGCAAAGATGATATTATATCCGTCAACAATGAGGTAATCCTTCTTTTTCGGCGCGGAGGATTTATATTCCTTCGGGCGGTCCAAAACCGCTTCGGAATACTGTTTTCTGCGGATGGGACCGAATTCGCGCTCCATAATCGCCTCAAGCTCTTTTTCGTCGATGCTGAAATTCCGGCGGAAAACCTTTACGTTCGGAATAAGCGGGATTCCGTTTTCGATGCTGAAATCGATTCCGCTGGAAACATGCATATGTCTTTCAACTTCGCTCCATTTTACCGCAACGCCTGCTCCGTGGGAACAGAAAACCGAATCCGGACTGTTGAACACATCCGCTTCCGGGTCATATCCGATTTCGGAAATAACCTCTTCCGCGTTATGGCAGGGCGAATATCCGTCGGAGAAACAGACCAGTTTTCCCTTTCCGTGGGTATAGGAAAGCACTTCTTTGAGATAGGAACGCATTGTTGAAACCGGCGCTCTTCCGGAAATTTCGACCATATCGCCGTTCGTTTCCGGAGAACCGAAAGTTCCGTTCATCTCGCGGATATCGTTTATGGCTCTGCCGATCTGTTCCGAAGGCACTTCAAGTCGGAAGGAATAATAAGGTTCCAGAAGAACGTTCTTCGCCTTCATAAGACCCTGGCGCACAGCGCGGTATGTTGCCTGACGAAAATCCCCGCCTTCGGTGTGTTTTATATGAGCACGGCCCGCAACAAGGGTTATTTTTACGTCCGTAAGCGGAGAACCGGTGAGCACGCCGAGATGAGTTTTTTCCGCAAGATGGGTCAGAACAAGCTTTTGCCAGTTGCGGTCAAGGGTATCTTCGTTGCAGCGGGTTTCAAGAGTAATTCCGCTTCCGGGTTCGCCGGGTTCAAGAACAAGATGAACTTCCGCATAGTGGCGGAGCGGTTCAAAATGGCCGATTCCCTCCACCGGTTCGGCAATTGTTTCCCGGTAGATGATTTTTCCTTCGTCAAGACCGATTTCAACGCCGAAGCGCTCGGAAATCATTCTTTTGAGGATTTCCTCCTGAACTTCGCCCATAAGGCAGGCATAAATTCCGCCGAGCTGTTCGTTCCATTCGATATGGAGCTGAGGGTCTTCGTCCTCAAGCTGTTTCAGTTTCGGGAGAAATTGGGCAGGACTTATTCCATCCGGAAGTTTTATGCGGTAGGTCAGAACAGGCTCCAGAAGGGGTTCAAATCCCGCTTCCTCGAAACCTATTCCCTGTCCGGGATAGGTTTTTGAAAGCCCGAGAACGGCAACAACGCTTCCCTGTGGTGCTTCATCAACCGGATCAAACTTTGCTCCGGAATAGATGCGCAGGATATTCGCTTTTTCCTCGATCACTTCATCGGAATCCTTCGATTTATAGGAAACCACCGAGCGGACTTTGAAGCTTCCGCCTGTTATTTTCATAAAAGTCATGCGGTTTCCCTGCTGGTCACGGGAAATTTTGAAAATTTTTGCACCGAATTCTGTTTTTTCTTCCGGTGCGGCGGTGTATTCTTCGATTCCTTCGATAAATTCGGAAACGCCGGAAAGGCGCAATGCGGAACCAAAAAAGCAGGGAAAAACCTTCCGCTCCTTTATGAGCACGGAGATTTCTTCGGTGCTCAAACTTCCGGTTTCCATATATTTTTCCATGCTCATTTCATCGGAAAGAGCAATGTTCTCATAAAAATCCTCGTCCTTTTCGGAAAAATCAACGCAGCCTTCGCCGAGATTCTTCCGGAGATTTTTCATGATCCCGATTCTGTCGGTATCCTCAAGGTCCATTTTGTTGACGAAAACAAAGGTCGGAACATTATAGCGCGAAAGAAGCTTCCAGAGAGTTTCCGTATGGACCTGGACCCCATCCCTTGCGCTGATTACGAGTATTGCATAATCCATAACCTGAAGGGTGCGCTCGGTTTCGGAAGAAAAATCAACGTGACCGGGGGTATCAAGAAGAGTTATTGCGGCTTTTCCGGTGTTTATAACCGCCTGCTTTGAAAAAATCGTGATTCCGCGCTCGCGCTCGATTTCGTTGTTATCGAGAAAGGCGTTTTTATTATCCACCCTGCCGAGCTTTTTGAGCCTTCCGGTGGAATATAAAAGCGCTTCGGAAAGAGTTGTTTTTCCGGCGTCAACATGAGCAAGGATTCCCACAACAAGTTTTTTCAAAAATCTTCTCACCCCTTTCGTCAATAATACTGAACTATTATAGCATATTATCAGCTATATTAAAAGCAAAAAAGCTTCCGCTTTGCGGAAGCTTTTTTCATATCAGTTTATCAAGTTCGGAAAAATCAAATTCTTCCTTAACCGCGTCCTTTTCATAACGAAGGATTTCGCCGGTTAAAACGTTTATTTCCGCGGCGTCGCTTCCGAAAGTTACGTTAAGTTTTTCGCCGTATAACGAACCGCTGTAAACCGCGTCTTTATCGTGCCTCAGAACAATTGCAATCCGGATTGCCTTTTCTCCCTTTGCAATAATCCTCATTGCGTCGTGGGGTTCGTTTCTCCTGATATTTTCCGGATTGAAGATAATATCATATTCCTCTTCGTCGCATCCGAGCACGAATTTTTCATCAATATCGAGAACAACCGTTGCTTTTTCGTTTTGCAAAACCATAATATTACCTCCGATCAGCCGTAACCCCAGGTCATAAGCTCCCACGCTCCGCCGAAATCACGAACTAAAATCCAGTTCCATTTTGAATAGGTTTCCCCCAGCGCAAGGCTTCCGTTTTCTCCGGCAACATAAAATTTTGAAAGCAGAATTATCGCTTCATCTGCGTCATACTGGTCTGCCCAATCATACATCCGCGCCTTTGAGTATTCCTCATCATATTCAAGTTCCAGCAGGACGCAGCCTTCAAAATCCCTTCCGAATTTGCTGTAAACCCGGTTCATGGCCTTTTCGATATCTCTTTCCGAATAAATTTTCGAATCGCCGATTATTTTTTCCGCGGTGAATGGGATTCCGCAGCCGCAGAAACTTAAAACGAGCACCGCCGCAAGAATCACCGCAAGAATCTTTTTCATAAAAAGCACTCTCCTTTCCGGTTTATGCCTTCATTATACCGCGGATTTTTCCGTTTTCCATGGGTTTAATGAAATCTTAAGAAAGGTTTAAGAATCAGCAGTATCCATAGGTTTTAAGTTCCCATTCTCCGCCCCTTGCACGCACAAGAGTCCAGTTCCATTCCAAAGTCCCCTTCCGGAGATCGATGAATTTTGAACGGAGAACAATCGCTTCGTCCGCTTTATAAACTTCGGTGTTATATTCAAGCATATTATCCGAAAATTCTTCGTCATATTCAAGTTCTGTGAGCACGGAAAATTCAAAAGTACAAAATTTCCGGAAAACAACGTCCATAGCCGCTTCAATATCTCTTTCGGAATAAATTTCGGAATCGCCGATTATTTTTTCCGCGGTGAACGGGATTCCGCATCCGCAGAAACTGAAAACGAGCACCGCCGCAAGAATCACTGCAAGAATCTTTTTCATAAAATACGCCCCTTTCCGGTTTATGCCTTCATTATACCGCGGATTTTTCTGTTTTCCATGGGTTTAATGAAATCTTAAGAAAGGTTTAAGAATCAGCCTTATGAACTGAAACGCTGCCTTTGTGCTCACTGCAGTAAATGCGGAATCTTACCTTTCCTTCTGCGGAAAAAGTGTAGCTTCCGGTTTCGGCATCGGTGATTTCCGTTATGATTTCGCCGTTTTTATCTTTTGCGACTATGTCAACGCTTCCCTCTTCGGTGACAACTTCAATTATCATTTCCTGCGGTTCTTTTCCAAGATTCAGTGTGTGACCTTTTGTTCCTTCAAGGAAGTCGTGCTTCTGGCTCCAGCTTTCCTTTGTTCCGCTTTCGATTGAAAGGAAAGCCTTATAGCTGTCGGCTTCGCATCCGAAAAACGGAAGGCACATTATAAGACAAAGCGCAAAAATCAGAATTTTTTTCATATTTTTCACCTCAGTTCGCTGTTTTCAATCTGAGCACGGAGTTTTTCATAAAAACCGATCTGGTATTCAAGTTTTTCAAGCCACATTTCCCTGCTCGCTTTTGTTGCAAAATCAAGATTTTTATATTTTTCAAGCCTTTCCAGAACGCGGCTTACGTGCTCATTTTTTTCGGAAAGGGTCATTTCGTCATATTTTACCCATTTAAGGTTTTCAAAAATCCTGTAGGCATCAAAGCGGTCGATATTATCCGCATCGCCTACAGTAAGGGCAAAAGCGGTTCTTTTCCCGGGAAAATCCGCTTCATCATCAACGTGGATGGCGATTCCGTAGCAGATTTCCTCGATTATTTCCGGATCCATACCGATTTCTTCAAGAAACGGACGGGCAATTTTTGCGGAATATCTTCCGTGATTCCGGGAATCCTCCCGGTTTTCGAATTCATTGCAATAGGAAATATCGTGGAGAAGGCAGGCAATTACCATTGCGTCGGAATCCATGCCTTCTTTTTCCGCGATGATTTTTCCGATGTTCGCAACACGGACCGAATGCTCAAAGCGGTAATCCCTTTCCGATTTTTTATCCGCAAAATATTCGCTTTCGTCAAATTTCCTTTTCAAAAAATCTTTCGCAAGTTCAACGCAGTTTTTCGCTCTCATTTTTTCTCCTTTATTCCGTTAACAACGGTTTTTATCATCTGCAAAATTCCGACCAAAGCCATAATTGAAGGAATTACGGCAACTAATCCCATTGATTCAAATGCTCCGCCTATCCAGAGACTCCCGCCCATTATATAAATGAAAAGTTCCGCCACCGCAAAAAGGATAAATCCAGCTGTAAAGTCAAGTATCTTTACAGATATTTTCAGCTTTCCGGTAACGAAAAACCAGCAGATTATCATAAAAATCGGGATGGAAGTGAACATAAAACCTATCGTAAGATAAGTTTCGGCGGCTGTTCCGCCTTTGAGCACCGCGTTTTCCGGATTTTCCGGTTCATAGAGCACCGTGCGGACGCTGTCGATTTCCGGAATGATTTCGCTTCCGTAATCCGTTTCAACAAAATATTCCGCTCCGCCGGAATAGAAAACATAGCGCAGGCGGTAGGTTGTTTCGCCGTCATCATCAATATCATAAATGCTGTAATCCCGGAAATATCCGGTTGCATCGAACCAGTCCTTTGTTTTTATGGCAAGGGAAATGCTGTCCCTTATTCCGAGGAAAAGCAAAACGAACCCGGCAATCAAAGCCGAAGAAAAAAGAAGAATTATAACCGCTTTTTTGAAGTTTATTTTCATCGGCTTCACCGCCTTTCTTTTTATAATTATATCACTCATCCCCGGGTATGTATAGAATTTTTTGTTGAGCACCGTTTCATTTTCGCCGTGCTCAAATACCCATAAAAAAAGACCGCCAATCGGCGGTCTTTTTGTTTTCATTAAAATTATGCTTTTCCGTTGCAGCCGAGAACTTCAACGATTTTATGGCGAACCATTTCCTTGATGTTTTCGCGTGCGGGTTTAAGATACTGTCTGGGGTCAAAATGATCCGGATGCTCGACGAGATGCTGACGGATGGAACCGGTGCAAACAAGGCGAAGGTCGGAGTCAATATTGATTTTGCAGACTGCCATTTTTGCCGCTTCACGGAGAAGTTCTTCCGGAATGCCGATTGCGTCGGGCATCTGGCCGCCGAATTCATTAACGATTTTTACCCATTCCTGCGGAACGGAAGAAGAACCGTGGAGAACAATCGGGAATCCGGGAAGGCGTTCTTCAACTTCTTTAAGAATATCGAAGCGGAGTTCCGGTTTGTGGCCGGGTTTGAATTTATAAGCGCCGTGGGAAGTTCCGATTGCGATTGCAAGGGAATCAACGCCGGTTCTTTCAACAAATTCCTGAACCTGTTCGGGTCTTGTATAGGAGGAATCTTCCGCGGAAACGTTTACGTCATCTTCGATTCCCGCAAGAGTTCCGAGTTCGCCTTCAACGCATACGCCGTGTGCGTGAGCATATTCAACAACCTGTCTGGTAAGAGCGATGTTGTCTTCGAAATCATATTTGGAACCGTCGATCATAACGGAAGTGAAACCGCCGTCAATGCAGCTTTTGCAGATTTCAAAATCTGCACCGTGGTCAAGATGAAGAGCAATGGGAAGACCGGTGTCATAAACAGCGGCTTCAACAAGTTTCGTAAGATAAATGGGTTTTGCGTAATTTCTTGCGCCTGCGGAAACCTGGAGAATAAGGGGTGCGTTTTCTTCAGCAGCCGCTTCGGTGATACCCTGGATAATTTCCATATTGTTTACGTTAAAAGCGCCGATGGCGTAGCCGCCTTCATAAGCTTTTGCGAACATTTCTTTTGTTCCTACGAGAGGCATAAAAGTCATTCCTTTCAAAACAAATTTTTACATATATATTCTATACTAAAACGCTTTTGTTTTCAATAGCAAAAACAAATTATTGAATAACCGGAAGCGAAGTTATGATTTTTGCAACAAATTTACGGATTATATTCGCGTCGAGAGCGGTTATTCTTCCGTCAAGATCAACATCGCCGACGAGAAGCTGCTCGTCGGTGGGTTTTATGAGCTTTGCCGCAACAAGGCGGGCATAGTAGGCATCAAAAACGTTGACAGAACCGTCAAGGTTGATGTCGGCGATTCTTTTTGCGTTGACGTCCTCATGGATTTCCATCCAGACTATCTGGCTGCTGCCAAGAGCAAATCCGGAAGCGCCAATATACGGGAACACAAAATCCTTTCCGGAAAGATAGTCGGTTCCGGTTTCCTTCAGTACCTCGTTGACGATTTTATCGGTTGTGGTGCAGACGAAAACATCGTCCATATAAATTTCGATCGTGTTCGTTTCATCCTGGTTCAGCCTGTTCCTGAAGGAATATATATGGGGCTTTGTCCAGTCCGTATCAACGTTGCGCTGAAGGATTCCGTAGTTTTCATAAAATCCGTCTTTATATTCGCCGAAGGAAAGAACTCCCGAACCGCTTTTGCTTTTGAAAATATAGAACTGTCCGTTTTGGCTGGATGCGGTTGTTGAAAGAGCCATAAAACGCGTTGCGTCTTCGGAATAAAAATCGACCCGCCATTCCTTGTCGTGACGAAGGATAACGTCCTCGGAAAATTTATAAACCTTCTGCCCGGAATATGCTCTTTCGACGGGATTTTCATCAAATCCCCCTTCGGTTACGGAAACAAGTTCGCCTTCTTCAAGTTCAAAGCGGTAACTTTTATATCTGTTTTCCGGAATCTCCCGGGTTTCGGTAAATCCGCAAGTTCCGCATCGGCGGTATTCCTCGCCCGGTTTATAGGGAGTTGCCTCTTTCGAAACAATCCATTCTCCAAAAGCATGTCCATTTGCGGCAACATAATCGCTTCGGTAACTCATGCCGCATTCCGAACAGGTGTAATCCGTATATCCCATTTCGGTGCAGGTCGATGGAACAGCAACACCTGTACATGAATGGGTGTGTCCGTTTTCCCAGATATTCATCCATATCATCTGTTCGCTGTTGAGGGCAAAGGTTCCACCCGCTCCGATAAACGGGAACAAAAAGTCCTTTCCGGAAAAATAGCTTTCGTCCGTTGCGGTGACAACATTGTTGATAATACGGTTCGAAGCCGTTCCGACAAATCGGTTATCAATATAGATATGAATAATATTGGAACCATCCTCATTTATCACGTTCCGGAAGCTGTAAACATGGGGCAGATCCCAATCTATATCCGCCATCCCCTGTTTTATTCCCCAGTATTCATACTGCTGGTTCTTGTATTCTCCGAAGGAGATTATGCTCTTTCCGGAATCCGTTCTCTTGAAGATAAAATATGCGTTGTCCGAATATTCGGTTTTGCTGGAAAACCATCCCTGGCAGGAAAGAGCAATGAATCTTTCGCCCTGTTCGCTGAAAAATTCGACAACCCATTCTTTATCGTGGCGGAGAATAACCGGCGTTGCTGCCTTATAAAATTTATGAGTTTTGTCCGCTCTGGTAAGGGGATTCTCGGTGAAAACTCCGCCGCCGACGGAAACCATCTCACCTTCCGAAAGTTCAAAACGGTAGGAATATGTTTCCCGCTCAACCGCCGGAATTTCATTCTGACCGAGGGAATCCGAAAGGATTCCGCCTTTCGATTCCTTATCAAGGAGGTCGTAATAGAGATATTCAAGGTTTTCGCTTGCAGTATAGGTTACACTTTTCGATTCGTAGCAGGGATAAACCATCGGAACCGCAAGAGTTTCGCTTATTCCCTTGCTGACTGTCCGGATTTCCGAAACCTCTTTATATCCCGTCCAATCATAGAATTTTACGGTTGTTTCAATTTCCGGTTTTTCTTTGATTCCAAGGATATACATGGTGTTCCGTGCGGCTTCTCTTCCGACTTCGTTATATCCCACCTGATTATAGTGAATGGAACTTTTTACTTCCGAGGGGGTTGTCGGTTTATACCATGTGTCTTTTTGTTTTACCTGCGTAGGATAATCTATTATTCCGTTTTCATAATGGGAAGCAAAATATTCCCGGACTCCGTCGCTGCCGTCGGGCATTGTGACCCAATCCTGCGCCAATGTTGAAACGATATAAATATCCTCAAGTTCCTGGTTGTTTGCAAGCCATATCTGAGCAACCCTCGGTCCGCGCATTTCGAGTTCCTTAAAGGTTGCAAAGAATTTATCGGAATCATCTTCATAAATGCCTTTTCTGTATCCGGTGGCTGTTTCATGTCCCGCCATTACAAGAACGATATTTCCGGATTCAAAAGTAACGTCTCCGGTGGTTTCATCAAGGTCTGCATCAAACGCAAGTTCGGCCTTGAGGTTATCGTGCATGGCAATATATTTTTCCGCGTACCATTTTGCGGTCTGTTGTTCATCGGCGCAGCCCTGGCACCAATAATACGCCATATGGGAGAATGTATAGTGGCCGGCGGCTATTTCCTTTTTCAGAACGCCCTGACATGCGGAAAGAAGGGCAACAGCTTCCTCAAAGTTACTTTCGCCTTTCTGCCAGCTGGAAATGCCCGAAGCGCCGTGGGCGGCATTTACCACCCATACCTTTTCGCCGGTCTGCTTTACCCATTCATAGGCAATTCCGCTGTCCATTCCGTATTTTCCCTTTCCGGATTCAGTAAGGGTATTTACCGGATAGCCGCTCAGTTTTGTATCGTTTCCGTTTATGTTGACCGCGCTTTGTTCTCCTGCAAGAGCGGAGGGAACGTAGTTCCCTGCATTTTCTACGGTAAGACCCGCATCTCCGGTGAGTCCGTTTGCCATTGCATAGGTGGAATAAACCTGCCCGTCAGCATTTGCAATGGATTGGTTTGCGTTGCCGGCCATTCCTTCCATATTGCTCTGTCCGATGAGGAGCAGAAGCGAAATGGGCGCCGCTTCAACGGTGATTTCGTAAAGAATGCCGTCGATGCGGACTTTCGCCGTTCCGATTCCGGTGGCGATGAGTTTTTCGCCGTCAAGAGTGATAACCGCATCATCAAAGATTCCTTCCGCAACGCCGTAGCCGACTTTGTAAGAAACGGGCTTGCCGGAATCGACGATTTCAACGGTCTTGCCGGAAACGTCATAACGGTCGTCATAACGGAGGTTTATTTCATCCGAAAAAACGTTTTCTTCTGCAAACACCGTTCCGGAAAACAGAGCAACCGCAAACATAAGCGAGAGAAATACGCAAAATAATTTTTTCAAATTTTTCACCTCTGAAAAAAATTTCACTTCACCTTTATATCAACAAATTTTTCCGGAAAGTTTCTTGCATAATGGAAAAGGAACTGCTGGGCAATTCCCGCATAATCGGTAACGCAGGAAGGCATTTCACCGCCGAGAGCGGCAATGACGCGCTTCATCCAGACATCCGCAGGACAGCGCTCCGCCCTGCCCAATCCATAGAGCAGAACGCAGTCCGCAACTTTCGGACCGACACCATGGACTTTCAAAAGGCGCTCCCTCGCTTCATCAAGCGGTGCGGTCATCAGCGAATCAAGGTCAAGGGTTCCCTCAAAAACCTCCTTTGCGGCAGAGGAAATATAATCCGCCCGGTAGCCGCATCCGAGTTTTGCAAAGCTTTCAACCGGCTCTTCAGCAAGCCTTTCGGCGGTGGGAAAAGCAAAAACGCCTTCCTCGATTTCCTTGCCGAAAGCGGCGCAGAGCCTTTCGACAATGCCCTTTATCCTTGCGATATTATTGTTCTGGCTGATGATAAAGGTGATGAACGCCTCCCAGGGTTCCTGGCGGAGCACCCTTATTCCCGGAGCAAACTCGCATGCGCTGCGGAGCATTTCGTTCGCGGAAAAATCCGCCTTCAGCGCATCGTAATCTCTTCCGAAATCAAAATAATCGAACCATATTTCATTAAAAATATTTTCATCCGCGCCGAGGAAGGTTATTCCGTCCTCCTCCTTGCGGATTTTCCCGTATATTCCTTTGACAACGCCCCGCCAGATTCCGTTTTCGTCCGGTTTCCAGCGGAAGCACTGGCCGCAGTCAAGAGTTTCCGGAAGAGAAAGTCCGCTTATTTCCGTAACCTTTATTCCGTCGGCAGTTTTCTCGATTTTCATAAAAAAATCACCTTTTTCTTTTACTTTTTGTGAAGTTTTTTTGAGCATTTCCGGCCTTTTTCGTGCTCGGTTTTTGAGCACCGATGCTCAAAAAAAGTTTACGTAAAGTCTAATAAACTGTTTGTATGATTGTGAATAAACTGTTTCCACAATGTTAAATTACCGTTTTTTCCCTTGAAATAAAGCCTTTTAAACCTTAGTTTTCAACCTTTTCCACAGAGTTTTCCACAATGCTCCGGAAAATTATATCCCCGCTGTATAATTTCCGTTTTTTTGAAAAACCGTCAAAAAACTGTGAATAATTCTTACACTAAATATAAAACTATATGTGGATAATTTTATATGGAGGTGCTTTCGCAGATGCTGCGCGGAGTCAATAAAAAGATTATAGAAATAAACAACGTTGAAGGCGGATATTTTGAAAGGGTTTTGTTTTTTGTAAGCGAGGATAAAAAAGCCGAACCGGATTCCGTCCTCAGCCGTCAGGCGGAAAAATATGTTTCCGATTCCTGCGCGCTGAAATATAAAAGGAGCTTCTGGGGCGGAGAAACGGCAAAAATCCTCCTGAAAATGGCAATATCCGCCGGCGCAGGGTTCGCCGTCGGAATATTGCTGCTTTAAATTATTATTTTGTAAGGCGGTTTATAGTAAGCTGGTATTGGGGATATGCCCTGAGGAGTTCTTCCCTTTCAAGAAGTTCAAAATCTCCGAATTCAAAACCGGGAGAAACCATGCATCCCGCAAGGGAATAACCGGTGCCGTCCATAACTGCGCCGAAGATGCTGCCTTTCGGAATAAGGACCTGCGGTTTTTCGCCCCGTTCAACGTCAAGACCGAGTTTTACTCTTTCGAGCTCGCCGTTTTTGTTTATGATATGGATGATCATCGGAACGCCGGAATGATAATACCAGATCTCATCGGATTTGAGGCGGTGGAAACGGGAAACGTCCCGATCCTTGAGGAGGAAATAGATGCTGGTCCAGAGTTTTCTGTTGCCGCCAAAGGAAGCATCCACCTCGGAAGCATTTATAACATCGCCGGATTTAAGGCATTCGTTGTAATATCCGCCCTCCGGATGTTCTTTCATATTGAGCTTTTCGATAAAATATTTTCCTGTGAACAAAGAAAAAGCCTCCTAAAAATTGATACATACATTGTACCATTTTTCCGGAGGCTTTTAAAGTATTTAATTCGAAAATCTTGCTTCGATTTCGCGTTTTTTGTAAATGTAATAAAGGCTTCCGAACACCGCGCTTATCATCCAGCCAAGGGGATATCCCAGCGCAACCGCAACGAAGGAATCCGTATGCTGTGTCACAAGGAAAAGATAAACCTGGCGGAAAACGACAAAGGAAAAAAGCCTTATTGCTGTCGGAACTCTTGTATCGCCGGAACCGCAGAGCGAACCGGAAAGCACAGAGTTCACCGCAACGAGGGAATAGAACGGAGTCATGAACCGTAGCAGGAAAACGCCGTATTCAATTACCTCCGCTTCCTTGTTGAAAAGCGCGATGAGCTGCGGTGCAAAAATAAGAATCGGAACACTTATTGCGGCGGTTGCGGCAAAGGCAAGGATAATGGCATTTTTTGTTCCTTTCTGTGCCCTTTTAACGTCCCTGATTCCAAGGTTCTGCCCCACAAAAGTGGTGATGCTCATGGAAATGCTGTCCAGCGGAATGATTGCGAAATGGTCGATTTTTATATAAGCAGACCATGCCGCCATTGCGGAGGAACCGAAGGAATTTATATAAGACTGCACAAAAACGTTCGAAAAGGAAGTGATGCTCTGCTGGAGAGCCGTAGGGAAACCGATATGGAAAATCTCCTGCATTACATATTTATGGATTTTTATTTTGTTCCAATGGAGCCGGAACATTCCTTCTTCCCTTGTAAGAGTTATCAGAACAAGCGCCGCGGAAATAATCTGTGAAAGAACCGTTGCATAAGCCGCTCCGGCAACACCCATTCTGAAAAGGATTACAAAAAGAAGGTCGAAAACGATATTCACAAACGAGGAAATTACAAGATAATAAAGCGGTCTTTTGGAATCTCCAACGGCACGGAGAATTGCAGAACCCATATTATAAATCATAAGGGATGCGATTCCGGAAAAATAAATTGTGAGATATGTTCTGGAATCGCCGAAAACGTCGTCCGGCGTTTTCATAAATTTCAGCATATACGGAACCATAAAAACTCCTATTGCCGTTGCCACAACGCTGAGGGCAAAAATCATTCCGATGGCAGTGTGCACCGCATCCTGGAGTTTTTCCCTGTTCTGAGCACCGTAGCTCCTTGCGATAACGACCGAAGCGCCGCTTGAAAGTCCGGTGAAAAATCCGATGAGCATATTTACGATTGGTGTTGTTGTTCCGACAGCCGCAAGGGCCTGCTTGCTGACAAAGTTGCCCACAACAATGCTGTCAACGGCGGTATAAAACTGCTGAAAAAGATATCCGAGCATCAGCGGAAGGGCAAATTTTATTATTTTTTCCCAGATATTGCCTTCCGTCATAAGGGTTGCGTTTTTCGATGCCATAAAAAATCCTCCCTTCACAAAAATTCACCATTATGAATAATAAACTTATATTTTTTCATTTTCAAGGGATTTTCGTTTTTTCTATATTAATACAGAAAACCCCTGCAAATCGTTGAATATTTTTGATTATTTTTCCGCTTTTATGTATTTTTTGTTCCGGAACTTTATTTTTTTGAATTTTTTGATTCAAAACACTTTAACAAAAGCCGTTTTTGTGATATGCTATTAAAAGAATTTTTTCGGAGGATTTTTTATGAATTACATATATCTTATTCTTGGCATTGTTCTCGGAATTGTTTTTATCGGAAGAGGCAAAAACGCAAGAAAACAAAAATTTGTTCCTTATGAAGCAAAAATGAAACTCAAAAACAAAAAGAACATGGAGCAGTATGACAATTGGTGCAAAGGCGAAGCAAACGGCTGTTCCCTTATCGGAATCGGCTTTGTTGTTTTCGGAGTTTCCGCAACGTTCATGGACAGCAACGCTCTTCTGAGCACCATCATCGCGGTTGTTTCCCTTGTTATTTTCATCGCCGGATTCATGATGCGCGTTTATAACAACAAAAAACACCTCGGACATTATTTTACAAAGCAGTAAATCACGAAAAAGATCCCGCCCTCCGGCGGGATTTTTTGCAACCGTTTTCTGTTTTTTCCGTCTTTAGTATTGAAAGGAGGTTTTTGAATTGGAGGATTTAAAAATAATCGGGCTGTTTTTCGAAAGAAAAGAATCTGCCATTGCCGAAACCGAAAGAAAATACGGCCGTTATCTTTCAAAAATCGCTTATAATATCCTTTTTGATACCGAAGACAGCGAAGAATGCGTGAACGACACTTATATGAAGGCATGGAACGCCATTCCGCCTCAGGAACCGAAGGTTCTCCGGACCTTTCTCGGGAAAATAACAAGAAGCCTTGCAATAGATGTTTTCCGCAGGAAACACGCAGAAAAGCGCGGAAATTCCGAATATGCGATTTCCCTTTCGGAACTTGACGAATGCGTTCCGGATAAACTTTCCGCCGAAGCGGAATTTGAGGAAAAGGAGCTTTCCGAAAGCATAAACCGCTTTCTCTCTTCCCTTCCGAAGGAAAGCCGCGATATTTTCATCTGCCGCTATTTTTATTCTGATTCCATCAAAGAGATTGCCTCCTTTTTCGGAACGGGCGAATCAAAGATTAAAAGCACCCTTTTCCGAAGCAGAAAAGCTCTTAAGGAACACCTTTTAAAGGAGGGTTTTGATTTATGAAAGCAGAAGATATTTCCAAAGCAATGAATGGGATAGACGAGGATTTCATCGAATCCGCAAACGAAACAAGAAAACCGAAGGCAAAAACGAACGCATGGATAAAATGGGTTTCCGCCGCCGCGGCAATTGCGATCATTGCGTTCATCGGCGCAAAGGCTATCACTCCGGAAATTGAACCGGAGCAGAACGATTTTCCCATCGGTGAAGTCGGCGGAAGCGAAACAGTATACGGTGCTTCGCTCCCGATTCTTGAATATATCGAAAGCGATATGACGGCTTACGGTTTTGAGGGATATATGGCATACGATATTTCCGAACTTGAAAACGGCAACCCCTGGAATGAAAAAATGGTTTTTGAAGCCCTTCCGGTTTACCGCAACAATTCTTTCAATGAAATCGGAATTGCCTATCCGGGAATCGGCGAAGAAGCAATGGACGAAAAACTTTCGGGTATCGCCGAAAAACTCGACCTTGAAATGCAGGAAATCACAAAATCCACCGTCGGCGAATATTCATCCGGAACAGGAATCCCGGATGATTTTGTTGACAGAATCGAAGCGGATTTCGGAGAAATCACTATTGAACTTCAGTCCAACGGCGGCGTTGTCGCAATTTTTAACGGTTATGACGGAGCCGAACTTCCGGAAGAATACAGTTTCACATACAGCAGCACAAGCGAAGGCGAGGCTTTTAAAACAATAGCATATCTTTATGAAAATTACGGCGAAATAATCGGTCTTGCAGAAGCAACTTTTGTCACATCAAAAGAATATAATTTTTCCGGAGAAGAAATACGCAGCTATAATATTTATGATTTTTCCGGCGACGTAATAAACGATATGCTCAATTTCTCCTTCAATGAAATCCAGCTTGCTCCCAATGACGAAGGAAAGCTGATGCTCATAAGGATCAACGATAAGCTTTCCTGCGCGGAAAAAATCGGCAATTATCCGATTATTTCCCCGGATGAAGCGAAAGATATGCTTATTGAAGGCGGTTATATCACAACCGTTCCCTGTGAAATGCCCGGAGAAAAATATATCGCAAATGTCGAGCTTATCTATCGAAGCGGCATCGGCGAAAACATCTGGATGCCCTATTACCGCTTCCTTGTGGAACTTCCGGAAATGGCGCAGGAAAACGGACTTAAAAACTTCGGCGCATACTATGTTCCGGCGGTTGAACCGGAATTTATAACCGGGCTTCCCCTTTGGAACGGAAGTTTCAATTAAAAAAACGGGCTTTTAAGCCCGTTTTTTTACAGCAGTAATCTGTAAATTTCAAGATTATCCGTTTTTCCTTCATAAATAAAACCGTTTTTCAGCGCAATATGTTTGCTTGCGGATTGATTTTCGTCACATTCGATAACAAGGCTTTCAATATCTAAACTTTTTGAATATTCAATAAGCCCCTTTGTAAGTTCGTCAGCAATTCCCATTCCCCAATATTTTTTATTTATTACCCAGCCGATTTCATAATCGCTTTTTTCATAACAATGGAAAATCAGATGTCCGATCACCTTCCCTGTTTCCGAAAATTCCACGGCATAAACAAGCGGCAGTCCGCAAAGACCCGCGTTTTTAATAAAATCCGCGGTTTTTTCCATATTAAAAACCGGTTCGATATATTTCATAACTTCCGCATCCGAAAGCACCTCATATAAATTTTCCGTGTCTTCCGGACGGAAGTTGCGGATTTTACATCTTTTTGTAAAAAGTTCCATTTAAATCACCTTTTAAAAACTCCCGCCTGCAGGCGGGAGTTTCTTATTTTTATCTGTAATCGTCCATTTCGAAGGTGAAGGTTCCGACTTCGCCGAATTCATCGTATTCGATTTTCTTTCCGGGAACGACTGCACCGATGCTGTGGGAAAGGGGCGTTACCTCGACGATTTCGCCCTTGTTTTCCATCCAGTCAAGGCGGCAGACAATTACGCTTGTGCAGATATAATAAATATCAATGACGTCATTGCGCATGGCAACGTAATCCGCGCCGTCATGGGAATAGCAAAGAGCTGTGCACTTTTCGTCCATTTCAAAAAGGGCTTTTATCTTACGGATAAGGGCGCCGTCCTTTTCATCTTTCTCAAGCTCGCTGCGGATGAATTTTGCAACAAGAAGATAGTTTTCCTTTCCGGATTTTTCAAGTCCGTCCTTTTCAAGGATATCGAAAACGTTGGAATCCTCCGGAAATCCTTCAATCAAAAGCGCAAGAGGATTTTCCTCAACCGCCTTGCGGTAGGTCATAAGACTTACGGTTTCGCCTTCGGCGATTTTTCCTTCAACAAACGGAATAATCGGGTCGGCGCAGAAACGGATATATTCTTCGCCGAAAAGCGGAGATTCTTCAAAAAGCGTTTTTTCGTGATTCTCAAGCGGTTTTCCGCCATTGCGCACAACTCTGTAAAGTTCGGGTGCTTTACACTCTTTTGATGCAGAAAAGAGCATCCCGACGGTTCCTGAAAGAAGAGAATCCAGCTCCTCCTCCGGAAGATTTTCGCGGTTTTTGAGTTTTTCAAGCATTCCGGAAAGTTCCTCCGGGTTCGCTTTGTTCAGTTTTTCAATGGCTTCTTCGTATCGCATAAAATTAACCCCAGTTTCCTTTATTGATTTCTTCGGAATCGCTGAGGATTCCGACAATGAAGAAGAAATATTCCGGAACTTTTCCGTTTTCGATCCAGATTATCTTTGTTCCGAAAATTTCCTCCGCGGTTTTTACAACGTTTCCGCCGATGGCATCAAGCGCCGGACGGATATCGTCTTCGTGGCGGCAGGGTTTTCCTTTCGGACGGGTGCAGCGTTTGCATTTTGCGCAATGTCCGCCGTCAAGAGCGAATGAACCGGGATTTTCCCTTTCAACTCCAAGAATCCATTTGCTTGCGATTATGTAATTCTGGTGGCGGATTCCGAGCACGAGATTATCGATTTCCTCTTCGGTCATACCGTGCTCAACAAGGTCATCCTCAAGATACATTTTGTATGCGAAAAGGTGGAGATATTTATATTTGTTCCAGTATTTTTCCCTTACGTCATAGGCATAGGGCGGACAGCCCCATTTTGTTCCGTAGTTGGGACAGAGTTTGCAGCATTCGATGAAGCGCTCCACCTCGACAAAATCCTTCACATAATCCGCGGTGGGGATTTTTTTATAGTCATATTCAATTGTTTTAATTCCCTTTGCTTTTTTAAAACGAACCATTGACAACTCACCTTTTATATAAATCTGAAATCTATATTATCATAAACCGGCATTTATTGCAAATTTTCCGCAAGTTTTTCCAGAACTACCCTGTATGCGGGAGAATATGCCTTGCGGTAAATTTCGCTGTGGCTTACCATTTCGCCGTTATAGCCGGAAAGATATTCCGAAAGCGATTCTTTCGGAAACGGCGTTCTTCCCTCTTCCGCAAGATGCTCAAGAATCGAAAGAAGCGGTTCAATTGCTGTTTTTGCTCCCGAATCTGCGCTTTCGATGAAGATTCTGCAGATGGTTTCTTCCGGAATTCCTTTCGCTTTTGCCGCATGGAGATCAAGCCTCGCATAGCCGTTCCCTATGGGCTCAAGAATTTGAGCACCGGTTTTTTCCTCCGTTTCGGAAAGTTCTTTTTTGAGCATGCTCAAGGCAAATTCCTCGTTTCTGATGAGATGACCGCAGCCGAAGGCGCTCTGGAAGCAAAGTTTTACCGCATCAACCGGAGTCATTTCCGGATATTTTTCAAAATGAGCGAGCAGAATCCTTTCGAAATCCTCCAAAAAAGCCGCCTCCTTTATATTAAACTAAAATTTACAATTCAAAAAGTTGAATTTTTGCCCCGGCAAAGTATAATATAAATATAATAACATAATTTTTTCAATTTTAACAGGTGTTTTGATGAATCATATTTTTTCAGTAAAGGGAATAATCGGCATTGCCGAAAAATTCTTTTCCCATAGCCTCAACCGCTCCGCGGCGGCGCTTTCATATTACCTCATTATGACGCTTTTTCCGATGCTCATCTGCGTGCAGTGGATTCTTGGCGCTCTCGGCGAAGATATCGTTCTTTTTCTCGAAGGTTTTTCGGAAATAATTCCCGCCGGCGTTCTCGGAATAATTGAGGATTACCTCACATATACCGGTTCCCAGTCCGGCGGATTGCTTTTCATAGGAATCATAACGGCAGTTTTCACCGGTGCTTCCGCTTTCCGGACCCTTTCGGATACCCTTCGGGAGATTTTTGAAAGCCGCGGCGGAAACGAAACCGCAAGATTCCTTTTCAGCTTTGTTTATGCGGTTCTTTTCCTTGTTGCGGTTTATGTTTTTGCAATCATTGTCCTCGGCGGAAGATGGCTTTTCAATCTTCTGGAACCGCTTTTCCTCAAGCTGGATTTCATCGGTTTCCACGCCGTTGCAAACCTCTGGAACTGGCTGCGTTTTGTGATTCTCGACGTTGTTTCTGCGGCGCTTCTTTATACTGTTTATTTCTGCAACGCATGGCGGAGCCCATATAAAATGAAAATCCTTCCGGGAGCGGTTTTCGGTTCTCTTGTTTTCACCGTCCTCAGCGGATTTTTCTCATGGTTCATAAGCTCCTCGGTAAAATATTCCGCGGTCTATGGCTCCCTTGCCTCTGTTATTATCCTGATGCTCTGGCTCTATCTTCTTGCGAATATAATCCTCATCGGCGCACTTATCAACAAGGAACTCAGCGAACACCGTGGCGACCCGAAGATAAAACTCCACAGCGACGTGCACAGCTTCATCAAAAAGAAACAGTAAGTAAAAAGCTCCGCTTAAACGGCGGAGCTTTTGTAATATTCATCAATGAGCCCGAAAACGTCGGAAGGTTTTCCCCGAAGAATCACCCTTGGGGTTTTATAAAATCCGTCAAAACTGAAATTGATATCTTTATAACCGCCGTTTGTTATTCTGTAACAGAAAAACTCCGCGGTTTCCCTGATATCCGATTTCGGCAGATCGAGGATAACGCAGGTTTCCTCTTCCTTTTTTGAATCGTTGAGCATAAAATCATATACGACGGAATTGTTTTTTGCAACAATGCTTGGGCGCACCGCCGGATTTTTTATGAACGCATCCACCTCTTCCGGGGTGAAATGCCAGATTCCGTTAATCTTTTCGCCTTTAAGGATTCCGGAGGCGATATAATTGCGGATAGTCCGGTCCGTAAGACCGGTTATGAGGGTGAGATGGCTTATGAGATAAAGTTTTTCTTCCATTTTTTGAAAACTCCTTTTTGGTTTACTTGCCGGCTGTGATTAAATTATACCGCCCGCTCCGGGAGTTTTCAATTTGAAATAACGGGAGTTTTTCATAGATATAAAAATAACCCTCCGGAAATTCCGGAGGGATTTTTGTTTTTCATCAAAATTAATATTTGTTTTGTAACTTTTGGGTTCTTCGGTATCTTCCACTGCGGTATAATGCGATTCAAATTTATCATATTTATTTCTTTTCAAAAATACCGAAATCCGGATCCCAAATTGTATCTTCGATACTATCATAAACTAATTTGTGTGAACCCCCGGAATTTATATCCGATATATGTATAACATAGACTCCTTCTGCTCCTTCGTATGTTGCATTCTTATCAAAAACATAGAGATAAGAAGTTTTAGCATTATTACTTTCCGAAACAAGATAGCATTTATCTTCACCGTCAAACTCATAATAAACGCTATCAAGTAATTCGTAATAGTATTTTCCCGAAGGACCTTGAGATGTGTTTACCGTTTCTTTTAAGTCATCGCCATCAGAAACAACATTTTCCTCTGTCTGTGCTTTTCCACATCCACAAACAGAGAGCAGCATAACAAATGCCAAAATAAGTGCCAACAATTTTTTCATTTTTTCATCCTCCTGAAAATAAAAAAGTGCGCAGCCGAAGCTACGCACCAAAAAATACATAGCTCCGATTGCTGCGACACAAACTTTCACTTCCACTGGTAGGTATGCGAAAATAGAGCATGCATTTTTATCAAGAGATAAAAATACACACCTTACCAGTCAAAGTTTATTAAGTTTGCGTCGCAAGGTTATTGTAACACTTTTGCGGAGTAATATCAACAAAAATCCGCATAAATAAAAAATCGGAACGGTCAAGACCGTTCCCTACAATAAAAAGCAACCATTCCAAAAAAACGGCGGGAGTACCCCAATGGTACTCTCGCCCTGCTTTAAAATATTCAGATTTCCTGCTTTGCCTTATAAATTCTCTCAAGGGTTGCTTCAAGAACGCGTTTCGGACAGGCGATGTTGATTCGCTCGAAGCCGATTCCGCCTTCGCCGAAAACATAGCCTTCGTCAAAAATCGCCTGGGCTTTATGTATCATAAAGTCCTCCTGCTCCTCTTTGGTCATTCCCCATGCGCGGAAATCCAGCCACATGAGATAGGTTCCCTGAAGGCGGTGGACTTTTACTTCCGGCATTTTTTCCGCAACGAACTCTTCGACGAATTTTCTGTTTCCGTCGAGGAAAAGAAGAAGCTCATCAAGCCATTCCTCGCATTCGTCATAAGCAAGCTCGCAGGCTTTATATCCGAAAATGTTGAGGGAGAAATATCCCCTTGCGGCGGTCATTTTGTTCCGGTATTCCTCATTTGCAATGAAGATGTTGGAAGTCTGGAGACCCGCAAGGTTGAATGTTTTGCTGGGTGCGGTGCAGATCGCACAATTGTTGAGATATTTTTCCTCAAAAGTACCCATGGAAACATGCTCGAATCCGGGCATTATGAGGTCGAAATGGATCTCATCGGAGATGATGAAAACATTGTTTTCAAGGCAGATCTCGCAGAGCTTAAGGAGTTCCTCTTTTGTCCAGATTCTGCCAATGGGGTTATGGGGGCTTGAAAGAATGCAGAGGGTGGTTTCGGGTCTTGCGGCTTTTTCAGCAAAATCATCGAAATCGATTCTGTATTCGGTTCCATCAAGGATAAGTTCGCTTCCGAGAACGGTTCTTCCGTTCGCCTCAACGCTGGAATAGAAAGGATAATAAACCGGGGTGAGCATAAGGACGGAATCGCCGTCTTTTGTGAATGCGCCGACCATTTCCTTGATTGCGGGAACAACGCCTGCGGTCATCACGAACCATTCCTTCTTCGGAGAAAAACCGTGGCGGCGCTCCATCCAGGAAATTACGCTTTTATAATAATTTTCCGTTTCGCCGGTATAGCCGAGGATAGTCTTATCGAGATAATCCTTGAGCCCTTCGATTATTGCCGGAGGATTTTTGAGTTCCATATCCGCAACAGAAAGCGGAACAACCTCGTCCCCCGCTTCCGGAAGCTGGGCATACATTCCTTCCCATTTATGGGCGCCGGTGTTTCTTCTGTTAACAAGAGTTTCAAAATCGTATTTCATTTTGCTCTCCTTATTCTTCTATGCCTTCCATTTCTTTTTCGACGGAAGCTTCGCAGGATTTCATTGCCTCAAGAGTTTTTTCAAGGAGTTCCGGAAGTTCCCATCCAAGGCGCTCTGCACCGAGTTTTATAACGTCGCGGCTGCAGCCTGCGGCGAATTTTTTATCCTTGAATTTTTTCTTAAGACTGGAAACATCCATATCCATGCAGCTCTTCGAAGGACGCATTTTTGCCGCTGCCCAGATTAATCCGGTGAGCTCGTCCGCCGCAAAAAGCACTTTTTCCATCTGGTGTTCCGGTTCAACGTCGGAAGTCATTCCGTAAGCGTGGCTGCATACCGCATGAATGAATCTTTCATCAAATCCTGCTTCACGAAGAAGTTCCGGCGCTTTCTGGCAGTGTTCCTCCGGCCAGTTTTCAAAGTCAACGTCATGGAGAAGACCCACCGCAGACCAGAAATCCGCTTCGTCGCCGTAGCCCAGTTCGTTTGCGTACCAGCGCATAACGCCTTCGACGGTATAGGCATGGCGGATATGGAAAGCAACTTTGTTATATTTTTTAAGAGTTTCGACAGCAATTTCCCTGTTCATTTTACGTCCTCCAATGGGGTCAAACGGCAATCAGCCGAGGTTTGCAAGTTTTTCGGTAACCGGATCAAGCCAGTTTTCTTCGCAGTATTCGATATCGCCGGAATCGCATTTTGCGGCAACGGAAGGATCCATGGGGATTTTTGCGGTTACGGGGATTCCGTATTTTTCGGCAATTTCGTCGATATGGCTTTCGCCGAAGATGTTATGAACTTTTCCGCAGTCCGGGCATCTGAAACCGGACATATTTTCAACAACAGCAATAACGGGAATATCCATCATTCCCGCCATTTTGACCGCTTTTTCAACGATCATTCCGACAAGTTCCTGGGGAGAAGTTACAACAACGATTCCGTCAACGGGAAGGGACTGGAAAACGGTGAGCGGAACATCGCCGGTGCCCGGAGGCATATCGACAAACATATAGTCAACGTCGTTCCAGACAACGTCCTGCCAGAATTGTTTTACAGTTCCGGCAATAACCGGACCGCGCCAGACAACGGGTTCTGTTTCGTCCTGAAGAAGAAGATTTACGGACATAACTTCGATTCCGGTTTTGGAAAGTTCCGGAATGATTCCTGCGGCGGAACCGGTTGCTTTGTTTGTAATTCCGAAAGCTTTCGGAATTGAAGG
>JAFQBT010000053.1 GCA_017399625.1 Oscillospiraceae bacterium | reverse complement strand
GCTGCTCTTGAAAAACTCGGCGCAATGCTCGGCATGAACGCTGCAGGTTCTGCAGGTCTTGTTGCAACCCTTGCTAACAACATCGCAATGTTCAACATCCTCAAAGACATGAACCCGAAAGCAAAACTCCTCAACTGCGCATTCGCAGTATCCGCAGCATTCGTATTCGGCGACCACCTCGGCTTCTGCGCTGGTAACAACGCTGAAATGATCGGCCCGATGATCGTTGGTAAACTTGTTGCTGGTATCCTTGCAGTAGTTCTCGGTCAGTTCATGGCTCCCGCACTTCTCGCAAAAATCCCCGGCGCTGACAAATAATTAATTAAATATTAGTTGTTTTTCAATGCTACCTTTTTGGAGCGCCTATTGCCGCGATAGGCGCTCCTCTTAAAGATTTTTAAACAAGGCTCCTTCGAGCCCTTATTCTTATACAGAAGGAGGCGCATATCAATGAACATCAGTGAAGAACTGATTAAGGAGATTGTCGCCAAAGTCTGCGCAAATATGAACGAAGCAGATAGCGTTCCTTTTGAAAGAAACGTTCTCTCCAACGGCATGATGAGCATCAAAACTGCAACTGTTGAGTGCGAGCCTTTCCCCTTCGAAATCGGCGATGCACAGGACAAAACTTTTGCAACCGACGTTCTTTCTCTTGAAGAATCTCCTCGTCTTGGCGCTGGCGTAATGGAAATGAAAGCAGGAGCAGAGTTCCCCTGGACCCTTAACTATGATGAAGTTGAATACATCATCGACGGTACCATCGTACTCAAATCCGAAGCTGGCAATGTAACTGCACATGCAGGCGATATGACCTATATCCCCAAAGGCACCAGCATTCATTTCTCCACCCCCGATTACGTAAGATTCATCTACGTAACCTACCCTGCAGACTGGGCAAATCAGTAATTTAATTATTGATTTAAAAAACACCGCTTTGGCGGTGTTTTTTTATTGCTCAAATTCTGCTTTGCGGTTGTTATGAACGATTATTTGTGATAAAATATACATAGATTTTTGATGAAACGAGGCGGAAAAATGCCCGATTACAGAATAATCGACGTACATAACCATATCTATCCGGAAAAAATAGTCAGCAAGGCAACGGATGCCATCGGCGATTTTTATGATATCGATATGCAGCATCTCGGAACGGGAAACGAGCTTGTTGAAGCAGGGAAGAGGGCAGGAATCGAAAAATTCGTGGTTTGTTCCGCCGCAACAATTCCCGCCCAGGTTCCGATAATCAATAATTTTATCGCCGCGGAATGTGAAAAACATCCGGAATTTATCGGCTTCGGAACTCTTCATCCGGGTTTTGGGGACTGCGAAGCCGAAATCGGAAGGATGAAGGAAATGGGACTTACCGGAGTGAAACTCCACCCGGATTTTCAGAAATTCTATCTTGATGACCCGACGGCTCTGCCTATGTTCAGGGAGATACGGGATAACGACATGTGGCTCATTGTTCATCTCGGCGACGACAGATATGAATATTCCCAGCCGGAGAGAATGGCGAAGGTTCTGGACGAAGTTCCGGGACTGAAACTTATCGGCGCACATTTCGGCGGTTACCGGAGGTGGGAATCCGCGCTGGATGTTTATAAACCGGGAACGCTTTATTTCGATATTTCCAGCTCCATGCATTTTATGAGCAAAGAGCTGATTTTTAAATTCTTCGACCGCTACGGAATCGAAAATTTTTTCTGGGGAACGGATTTTCCCATGTGGGATCATAAGGATGAGCTGGAGCTTTTCTTTGGTCTTAGTCTTTCGGAAGAGCAGAACCGGATGATCCTTTATGATAATTTTGCAAAAGCGTATGGACTCGAATAAAAAAGCAGGACCGGAACCGGTCCTGTTTTTTTGTTTCCGGAAGATATTGGCATATTTCAATTGACAATTACAAGTTCGGGATATATAATATATTATATATAAGTATAGGGAGTACTATGCCCGGAGATGAGAGATATGAAAAAATTAATTGCATTGATTCTTCTTGTGTCATTGGTGATTTTTTCCGGAATTCCGGTTTTTGCGGAAGATAAGGCGGATATTTCCTTTGATACATATTCCTCCGAAGAAAGCGGGAACATCTGTGTTGATGTTCTGATTTCCGAAAGCGGAAACCCGGCAATGATGCAGTTCTGCATTGCCTATGACGGCAGCATTCTTGAATGCCTGCTTGCATCTGCAGGAAATGCTTTTTCCGGAAACAACGCACCGATTATCAACAAAACGGACGGTAAAATTTATTTTATCTGGGATTCGCTGACACCCCTCGGTCCCGGAGGAACAATGCTCCATCTTGAGTTTGCTCCCGTTGCCGAAAAGGATACGATCGTCGGAATCGATCCTTCCGAAACATTTATCGTTGCAAACCCGAATTTTGAGGATATCGGAGTTGTGACCGGTTCCGCGGAAATTGATCTTGCAAAAGACGAACCGGTTGTTTCGCCTCTTCCGCCTTCATCCGATCCGGATGACGACGATTCCTCGGAAGGAGCGATCCTCGGGGGAACCGAAGGTTCCATCGATATAAGCGAGGAACTTGAGAAGGAAGCGGAAATAACCGAGGAAGACAATGCGGTTATGGAAAGCGGCGATGAAAACGTTGCGGTGATCGAGGATGGAAAAATCGTTCCGGTTTCTCCCGGAACAACGACCATAACCGTTACAACGGAAGACGGCGAAAAGGAAGCCACCGTTGAAATTACGGTAAAAGAGGACGGAACGGTTGAAACGCAGGGAATCGAAGTACTGACCGGAAACGCTCCGAAGGAATCATCCTCCGGCTGGGTCATAATAATTCCCATTGCGGCGGTGCTTGTTGCGGCGTTTGCACTGATTCTCAGAAAAATCAAAAACAGGTAATTCGGTTTTGAAAAAAACTTGATTATATAAACAAATCTTTGCGGGAGGCGTTTAAATGAAAAAGACAGTTGCCATTCTGATTGCGCTCGTTATGGTAATGTCATTGGCGGTCAACGCTGTGGCATCCGGTTCCGAGGCGATTATATTGGGAAACGCAAAATTCACCGAACTGAATGAAGAACAGGTTATAACCATTGAGGCGGAAAACCTTGACTCCATAAGCGTTATCCAGCTTGTGCTTCAGTACGACAGTTCAAAAATCGAGCTTCAGAATGTTGTTGAAGCGGCAGAAGATGGTTTTACCCTCGGTCAGGTAAAAAATGCGGCGGGCGCATTTACCACCGACGCAAACATCTGCAGACCGGAACCGGGAATCATTACCATCATCTGGGAAGCTGCAGAACCGATTTCCGGAAGCGGAATTATTGCAAACCTCACTTTCGAGGCGCTTGTTGCCGGTGCCGGAATCCAGAAAATTTCCGTCACCACCTATGACGGCGATGATTCCTTTGTGGGACGCGACAACGCATCCAATGTTCCGGAAATAGTTGACGGATTCAACTTTGTTGAAGCTGCTTCCTATATCGTCGGCGACGTTGACGGAAACGAAAACATTACAATGACAGACGTAATGCTGATAAGAAGATACCTTGTTAACAGCAGCAGTTACCCGCTTGCAAATGCCGATGCTGCAGATGTTAATGGAGATGGAAACATTACAATGACAGATGTAATGCTGATAAGAAGATATCTTGTCAACAGTTCACTTTATCCTATCGGATGATATAAATTTGCAGGAGAGGTTGAAGATGATGAAAAAAATTATAGCATTGATTTTATCATTCATGCTCATATTCGGATCTGTTCCGGTATATGCGGCAGAAAATACGGATATCTCTGTTTCTAAAGAGATTATCACTGCGGGAGAAGAAGTAACTGTTAAAGTTGCTCTCCCTGAAACTTTGGCAAATGTACTGTGGCTTTCCATTGAAGTCGATTATAATCAGGATGCTTTTAATGTTAAAAAAGGTCCGGCTGGCTGGCTCTTTGCTGATTCGGAAACTCCCGGAACAGCAAAAGGTAACTACGCAGCAAATGACCCTCTTGAAGGCGATGTCCTGGCAGGAACAGTTCTTGAATTTATCTTTGTTTCTGAAGGAACTGCTGCTGATGGTGAATATAATTTCACAATAAGACTTGACGGTGAGGATGCATTTTTTATGCCTCTTGACGTTACCGGCGGAAGCACAAAGGTAAAAATCGGAGATGCAAATGTTCCCGTAACCGGAGTCAACATTGTTGAAGAAACCGTTTCCATCAAGGATAACGAGAAAATCCAGCTTAATGCGGAAGTTGCTCCCGGCGAAGCAACCAACAAAAACGTAGTATGGACCACAAGCGACGATACCGTTGCTGTTGTTGATACCAACGGTCTTGTTACCGCAGTTAAATACGGCACCGCAACCATCACCGTAACCACCGAAGACGGCGGTTTCACCGATACCTGCGTTGTAACCGTTCTTTGCTCCCACAACAACAGCGAAGTTGTTGACGCAAAAGATTCCACCTGCTGCGAACAGGGTTGGGACGAATATGAGATCTGCCTGGACTGCGGAGCATATCTTGATACCGAAGGCAACGAAATTCCCGCAATTCCCTACAGACCTCTCGGTGACCACGCATGGAGCGCAGTAACCTATAAATGGTCCGCTGATAATTCCGAATGTACCGCGGCACGCACCTGCGCAACCAATGCGGAACACAATGTTTCCGAAACCGTTGAAACTTCCTATGAAGTTGTAACCGAAGCAAAATGCGAAACCGAAGGCGAAGGAAAATATACCGCTGATTTCACTGCCGACTGGGCTGTTGATCAGGAAAAATCCGTTGTAATCGAGGCAACCGGTCATACCGAAGAACCTTTCCCCGACGTACCTGCTGATTGTATCAACAGCGGTTTCAAAGGCGGCGTAAAATGCTCCGTTTGCGGAGTTACCATTGTTCCGAGAGAAGTTATTCCCGCACTCGGACATGACAAAGTTCAGCACGAAGGCAAAGACGCAACCTGCACCGAATCCGGCTGGGAAGCATACGAAACCTGCACCAGATGCGACTATACCACCTATGTTGAAATTCCCGCACTCGGACACAAAGACGAAAACGGCGACTATCACTGCGACGTCTGCGGAGCAAACATCTGCGACGAGCATAACGAAGTAGCCATTCCTGCAGTAGATCCTACCTGTACCGAAACCGGTCTTACCGAAGGTAAAAAATGCTCCAAGTGCGGCGAGATCATAAAAGCTCAGGAAGTTGTTCCTGCACTCGGACATAAAGAAGTGGTTGATGCGGCAAAAGCACCGACCTGTACCGAAACCGGTCTTACCGAAGGTAAACACTGCGAACGCTGCGATGCAGTTCTTGTTGCACAGAACGTTGTTCCCGCACTCGGACATAAAGAAGTAGTTGATGCGGCAAAAGCACCGACCTGTACTGAAACCGGTCTTACCGAAGGCAAGCACTGCGAACGCTGCGATGCAGTTCTTGTTGCACAGAACGTTGTTCCCGCACTCGGACATAAAGAAGTAGTTGACGCGGCAAAAGACCCGACCTGTACTGAAACCGGTCTTACCGAAGGCAAGCACTGCGAACGCTGCGATGCAGTTCTTGTTGCACAGACTGTTGTTCCCGCACTCGGTCACAATAAAGTTGAGCACGCAGCAAAAGCTCCGACCTGCACTGAGCACGGCTGGGAAGCATACGAAACCTGCTCCAGATGTGACTATACCACCTATGTTGAGATTCCTGCACTCGGCCACGACAAAGTTGAGCACGCAGCAAAAGCTCCGACCTGCACTGAGCACGGCTGGAATGCATACGAAACCTGCTCCAGATGTGACTATACCACCTATGTTGAAATCCCTGCACTCGGCCACGACAAAGTTGAGCACGCAGCAAAAGCTCCGACCTGCACCGAAGCCGGCTGGGAAGCATACGAAACCTGCTCCAGATGTGATTACACCACTTATGTTGAGATTCCCGCACTCGGCCATAAGGATGAAAACGGCGACTATGTCTGCGACGTTTGCGGAGCAAAACTTTGCACCGAGCACAATGAAGTAATTATCCCCGGCAAAGAAGCAACCTGCACCGAATCCGGACTTACCGAAGGAAAGAAATGCTCCAAGTGCGGCGAGATCACCGTTCCCCAGGAAGTAATCCCGGCACTCGGTCACGAAGAAGTTGTTGACGCAGCTGTTGCTCCGACCTGCACCGAAACCGGTCTTACCGAAGGTAAGCACTGTGGCCGCTGCGGCGAAGTTCTTGTTGCACAGGAAGTTGTTCCTGCAACCGGACACACCGAAGAAACTATCCCCGGCGTTGAAGCAACCTGCACAACCACCGGTCTTACCGATGGCGTAAAATGCTCCGTTTGCGGAATCGTTCTTGTTGAAAGAAAAGTTACTCCCGCACTCGGTCATGACGAAATCGCACACGAAGGCAAAGACGCAACCTGCACCGAAGCAGGCTGGAAAGCATACGTAACCTGCTCCAGATGCGACTATACCACTTATGAAGAAATCCCTGCACTCGGACACAAAGAAGTAGTTGACGCAGCTGTCGCTCCGACCTGCACCGAAACCGGTCTTACCGAAGGTAAACACTGCGAACGCTGCGGCGAAGTTCTTGTTGCTCAGGAAATCGTTCCTGCACTCGGTCATAAAGACGAAAACGGCGATTACGTCTGCGACGTCTGCGGAGCAAAACTCTGCACTGAGCACGAAGAAGAAATCATCCCCGGAAAAGATGCAACCTGCACCGAATCCGGACTTACCGAAGGAAAGAAATGCTCCAAGTGCGGCGAGATTCTTGTTGCACAGGAAGAGATTCCTGC
>JAFQBT010000052.1 GCA_017399625.1 Oscillospiraceae bacterium | reverse complement strand
GGGCGGAGCGTTCAAAAAAGCTGCGGATTTTCTGCCGTTTCTTCATGCTGTGGAACTTGAAAGAGCCGCGATAAACGGAAATTTTTCGGAAATTTTCCCGCATATTGTTTTTGTTTCCGGATATGCGGTGCTTGTGGCCGCATGTGCCGTTATCCTGTTTTTAAAACAGATGAAAAATCAGTAAACAAAAAAGGCACCGCAAGGTGCCTTTTTTTTATCAGCTTTCTGCCATCATCTGGAGATTATAATAAACTCCTTTTTTTGCCATGAGTTCCTCATGGTTTCCGTGCTCAACAATTCCTTCGTCGTTGAGCACCAGAATCGTTTTTGCGTTCCGGATGGTGCTCAGGCGGTGGGCAATGGTGAAAACGGTGCGTCCTTCGGAAAGACGCTCAAGGCTCTTCTGGACCATTCTTTCGCTTTCATTATCAAGAGCGGAGGTCGCTTCGTCAAGAATGAGCACCGGCGGGTTCTTAAGGAAAACGCGCGCGATGGAAATTCGCTGTTTCTGTCCGCCGGAAAGTTTAACGCCTCTTTCACCGACATATGTATCGTAACCATCATCGAGGGAGGTTATGAACTCATGAGCACCGGCAAGCTTTGCCGCTTCGATGATTTCCTCCCGGGTTGCGTCCGGTTTTCCGTAAAGGATGTTTTCATAAATGCTTCCGCTGAAAAGATAAACGTCCTGCTGAACAACACCGATGTTGTTGCGAAGGCTCGAAAGAGTGATTTCACGGATATCCTTTCCGTCAAGGAGAATGCGTCCTACGGAAACGTCATAGAATCTCGGGATAAGGTTCGAAAGAGTTGTTTTTCCGCCGCCGGAAGGACCGACCAAAGCGATGTTGTCGCCGGGATTGACATGGAGGTCGATTCCGGAAAGAACGGTTTCCTCCGAATCGTTATATTTGAAAGCAACGTTTTCAAGGGTGATTTCGCCGGTTACCTTTTCGATGGGCTTTGCGTCCGGAGAATCGGTGATTTCCGGTTCAACATCCATGATTTCATAAAAACGCTCGATTCCGGTGAAGCCCTGCATAAAGGTTTCGGTGAACTGGGCAAGGCGGGAAACGGTGTTGAGAAGAACTGTGGTATAAAGAAGATAGGCCGCATAGTCGCCGGGAGTGATGTAGCCGTTCATAAGGAAAATTCCGCCGGCGGCAACAACGATTATATACATGCAGCCATCGAAAAAGCGGATAACGCAATGGAGCTTTCCGAGAGCGCGGTAGGCTCTGCGCTTTATGCCAAGAAAAATTTCGTTGTTCTTTTTGAACTTTTCCCGCTCGATATCCTCGTTAGCAAAGGACTGAACGACACGGATTCCGAGAAGGCTGTCCTCGATCTGTGCGTTGATTTCGCCGATCTGGGAACGCTCGCTGTAGAATGCGTGCTCAAGCTCCCGGCGAAGTCGGAGAACAAAAAATCCGAGAATCGGAATCATAAGGAAGATGAAAATTGTAAGCGGGATATTCACGTTCATGAGAATTATGAACGAAGCGACAAATTTTACGATTCCGATGAGGATTTCCTCCGGCGCATGATGGGAAAATTCCGTAACGTCGAAAAGATCCTTCGAAAGGCGGCTCATAAGCTGGCCGACCTTGTTGTTGCTGTAAAAGCTGAAGCTCAGGTCCTGAAGATGGGAGAAAAAGTCCTTTCTCATATCCGCTTCAAGATGCGCGCCCATCATATGGCCGATATTCGTCATGAAATAGTTCGCCGCGGTGTCAATAACGCGGAGAAGAATATAGATTCCTGCGATTTCAAGAATCATCTGAACGGTGAGGGAACCGATATCCTCCGTTGCCGCATTGGTGATGGTGCGGACTATCATCGGAAGAACGATATCGCAGACCGTTGTCAGAATCGCGCAGAAAAGGTCAAGGATAAGGGTTGGAAGATAGGGCCTGTAATACGGCATAAAGCGGCGCAGAAGTCCGGCTTTTCCGGTTTTCTTTTCCATTGGTCATTTCACGTCCTTGTTTTTAAAAATTATGTCAGCCGTGAAGGCGGTTGTTTGCTTCGGAAATGCAGTCGCGCATATATCCCTGAAGATTAAAGGATTCGCCGGTTCCGATGGCAACGCATTCTTCCGGATTTTCCGCAACTTCGCATTTTACGTTGAAACGTTTTGAAAGATATTTATCAAGACCGTGGAGCTTTGCTCCGCCGCCGGTGAGAAGGATTCCGTTTGTTTTGATGTCACCGGCAAGTTCCGGAGGAGTTTTTTCAAAAACCTTCTGGATCGCGGCGGCAAGCTGGTCCGCAAGATCATAGAAAATATCGGAAAGTTCCTGCCAATGGATGGTGGCTCTTCCGGGAAGACCGGTGAGGAGGTTGCGTCCCTTTACCTCAAAGGTCCGGTCGTCGTCAAAATTCCAGCAGGTGCCGATGTTCTTTTTGACCTCCTCCGCCATTTTTGAACCGATAAGGATTCCGTGGCGAAGGCGGACATATTTGATTATTTCCTCATCAAAGCGCTGTCCCGCAAGCTTTATGGAATGTTTGCATACAACGCCGGAAAGGGAAAGAAGGGCGATATCGGAAGTTCCGCCGCCGATATCGACGATAAGCCTGCCCTCCGGTTTTGAAATATCAAGACCTGCTCCCATGGCGGCGGCAACCGGTTCTTCGATAAGAAAAACCTTTCTTGCGCCGGCGGCAAGAGCAGCATCAACAACCGCGCGCTGTTCAACGTCCGTGATGATGGAGGGAACGCAGATTGCAACCCGGGGTTTGAGATAACTGTCGCCGCAGACTTTTTTGAGGGCATGATGGATTATTACGTTCGTGAAGTTGTAATCGGAAATAACTCCGCCGCCAAGGGGGCTCATGGCGGTTATGTAACCGGGAGTTCTTCCGACCATTTTATAGGCCGCTTCGCCAACGGCAAGAACTTCGCCGGTGTCGTTGTTGACAGCAACGATGTTCGGTTCGTGAAAAACAACTCCGCGTCCGATTTCATAAACAATTATTTTTGTGGTACCTAAATCTATTCCGATATCAGCAGGCATTATGATCCTCCGATCTTTTATTTGTTATTATCTTAATAGTGTAAAACGAAAAAACTCCGTTGTCAATTAAAAGAATGTAAATTTTGAATTAAGGCCCCCTTGTTAAAGGGGGCTGGATTTTTTAACCGCCTGCGGTTAAAAAAGACTGGGGGATTCTTTATATCTCTCCGGCAATTTCAATCCTTTATCATAAACCGGAGATTTGTAAACCTTCCGGTTTTGCGGTTGTTATCCACCATTGTCATAACGGCTCTTGCGCTTCCGACGATAATAAGGAGCTTTTTTGCCCTTGTTACGGCGGTATAAAGAAGGTTACGGTAATAAAGCCGGGAATTTGCCTCGAAAAGGGGGATGATAACCGCTTCAAATTCGCTGCCCTGGCTTTTATGAACGGTTACCGCATAGGCGTGGTCAAGTTCGTTTGCGCTGTCATAGGGATATTCCGCAACTCTGTCATCAAAACGGATAGCCATCATCCTTCCGATGGGGTCCATTTTTTCGATGATGCCGATGTCGCCGTTGAAAACTCCTCTTCCGATTTCGCCGTCATCCTTCGTCCAGGTCATATCGTAATCGTTCCGGGTCTGCATGACCTTATCGCCTTCACGGAAAAGGTGTCCGCCGTGGCGGAATTCTTTTTTCTTTCCGTCCGGGGGATTAAGCCGCTTCTGCAGTTCGATATTAAGGTTCCATGTGCCCGCTTCGCCTCTTTTTCCCGGGCAGAGAACCTGGATATCCCAGAGGGGAGAATAGCCGTATGCCTTCGGAAGGCGCTTTTCACAAAGCTGACAAACCGCTGCGGCGCATTCGCTTTCGGTCTGGCGCGGAAGGAAGAAAAAGTCGTTGTCCTTCGATTCAAGATATGGGTATTCGCCGTTCACTATATCGTGGGCGTTGGTGACAATCATACTTTCTGCCGCCTGACGGAAAATTGTATCGAGCCTTACGAAAGGAAGAATATCTGAACGGATAAGGTCATGAAGAACGTTTCCCGCTCCGACAGAAGGAAGCTGGTCGGAATCTCCGACCATAACAAGGCGGCTGTGGAAAGGAAGCGCCGCAAGAAGGGAACTGAAAAGAAGGCTGTCAACCATGGACATCTCGTCCACTATAAGGGTGTCGCATTTGAGCGGGTTGCGTTCGTTTCTTCTGAAAACAGGAATAAGCTCGTTTCCGGAATAATCCACCTCCAGAAGGCGGTGGATTGTTTTCGCCTCGTGCCCGGTGAGTTCCGAAAGACGCTTTGCGGCTCTACCGGTGGGAGCGGCAAGCAGAACCTCGTCCCCCTGCTGTTCAAGAAGTCTTATGAGCGCATTAAGGGTCGTCGTTTTACCGGTACCGGGTCCGCCGGTGAGAACGAAAACATGGTTCTGAACCGCGTTTTTCAAAGCCCTTTTCTGGAGCGAATCATATTCGATGCCAAGCTCCTCCTCAAGGAGTTCGATGGTTTTATCAAGAGCGGGGGAGTTCGATTCCTCCGAACCCATAAGCATCATTTTAAGGCGTCCGGCGGCGGTTGTTTCCGCAATAAAAAGCTCCGGAAGATAGATATATCTTCTTCCGTTTCTGTTATATTCGCAGAGTTCTTCCTTATCGATAAGCTGTTCAAGGGCATCCGCCATTTCGTCCGCTTCGCCGAGAAGACCCGCCGATGCGGCAAGAAGGCTTTCTTCCGGAAGGCAGGTGTGTCCGTTATCAAGGTTATGGGCAAGAACGTGCTTTATTCCGGCTTTAAGGCGGCGGATGTCATGGGGATCGCCTTTTTTTATAAAAATCGCATCCGCATCCGCAAATTCAAGCCCGATATCCGGGTCGCAGAGGAGATAGGGATTCTCCTTGATAAAATCCGTCGCGTTGGTGCCCCATTTTTTCCATGCACGAACGGCGATTGCCGCAGGAAGTCCGAAATCCTGGAGGGCTGTCATAACCTTTCTTGCGCCGAAGGCACGCTGAAATTCCTCGTTTATCTCAAGGGCGAGCTTTTGGGAAACGCCCTTGACCCTTGCAAGTTCAAGGGGAGTGTTTTCGATCACCTCAAGGGTATATTCGCCGAAGGCTTCGACAATCCGCTTTGCAAGTGCGGGACCGACTCCTTTAAAAGAACCGCCGGAAAGATATTTGCGGATCGCGGTGGCGGAAGCGGGAAGCCGCCTTTCGCAAACGTCCGCACGAAACTGGGTTCCATAGGTAGGATGGGACGCGAAAGTGCCGGTGAGGGAAACCTCCTCGCCGGCTTCAACTTTTCCGAGCTCGCCGACAACGGTGACAAGCTCGCCCTGCATATCAAGATCAAAAACCACAAAGCCGCTTTCGGGCTTATAGGCAACAATTCCGTCAACCGTTCCGCTGATGCGTTCCGGTTCCTGTTTTTCGTTTTTATCCTGCATGCGTTTTCTCCGTCCCATTTTAATATATTTATATTATAACTGTTTTTTGCCGTTATGTAAACCTTCCCGGAACATTGAAATAAGTTCGTCTTCGCCCCGGAAAAGAAAACAGTCGAACCGCTGTTCAAGCCTTTCACAGATATAAAGCGCTTCGTCGGAAATCCCTTCGCAATCAAGAAAAATCTCCCGCCGAAGTCCGTTTGTTTCCGCAATAACGCTCCGCAGGGCGGGTTCGATTTCATCTTCCGGAACGGAAGAAACATCCGCGACCACAAAAACTTTGTGGGGGATTTTTTTGCGGAGCGGTTTTTTAAGAAGCCATTCCGCCGCTTCCACCATTCCGATGGAGGCAAAAAAGGTTATTACGAGCACCGCAAGGGCATCAAAAAACATCGAAAATTCCTCCTTTCGTTCAGTTCCATTTTATGAAAAAACCGGGGAGCGGGTGAATGTAACCGCCGGGATTTTTGCGGCATAAAATATAGCAACCGAAAAAATCGGAGGTTTTTGGAAAAATGAAAAATTCGTTTTACATAGCCGGCGGCGACCTTCGGTCGGTCTATCTTGCAAAAGCCCTTGCAAAAGAAGGTTATGAAGTAAAGTTTTTTGCCATCGAAAAGGCAAAGCTTCCGGAAAACATCGGAACAATCGAAAAACCGGAGGAATTTGAAAATGCGGAAAATATAATCCTTCCTCTTCCCTGCTGCAACAGTGAGGGATTTCTTAAAACACCCCTTTCTGATTCGGAAATCCCCCTTCCAAAAATCCTTGAGCATCTGAAAAAAGGCGCGGTGCTCATGGGAGGGCTTTTGCCGGAGGATTTTGTTATTTCGGCAAAGGAAAAGGGAATAAGGACTTTTGATTATTATTACCGGGAGGAATTTGCGGTGAGGAATGCGGCTTTGACTGCGGAAGCCGCCGCCGCAAAACTTATGGAGATGCTCAGGGAATCCATAAGCACCGTTCCGGTGCTCATTCTCGGCCACGGAAGGATAGGGCGGCTTCTTGCGGCGATTTTAAAGGCGCTTGATGCAAAGGTGACCGTTGCCGCAAGAAGATATTCCGATCTTGCCTGGATACGGAGCGAGGGAATGGAACCCCTTGAATTCCGGCTTCTTGATGGAGAAATCGGAAGATTCAGGGTGGTTTTCAACACCGTTCCAGCACCGGTGCTCACGAAGGAAAAACTGGTGCTCATGGATAGTGGCGCAATAATAATCGACCTTGCTTCCGAACCTTGCGGAACGGATTTTTCCGCAGCAGAGGAGCTTGGGATCCGTGCGGAAAAGGCACTTGGTCTTCCGGGAAAATTTGCGCCGAAGACTGCCGGAGAAATAATAAAAGATACCGTGCTCAACATTCTTGCGGAAATGGAGGAGGATAGCGATGCCCGATAAAAAACGCCTTGGATTTGCCCTTTGCGGTTCGTTCTGTACTTTTGAAAAGGTGATTGCGGAAATGGAAAAACTTGCGGAAATCTATGATGTCATACCGATTATGTCCGAAGGTGCGGCTTCAACAGATACCCGCTTCGGAAAAGCGGAGGACTTCCGGAAAAGGATCGCCGGAATCTGCGGGAGGGAACCCATCACCACCATTGCCGGCGCAGAACCTATCGGACCGAAAGCTCTGCTCGATATCCTTCTCATCGAACCCTGCACCGGAAATACCCTTGGAAAACTCGCGAACGGAATAACCGATACCGCGGTAACAATGGCTGCAAAGGCCCATCTCCGGAACGGAAGACCGGTTGTTATTGCGGTTTCCACAAACGATGCGCTGGGCGCTTCGGCGCAGAACATAGGAAGGCTTCTGAACGCGAAAAATATCTATTTCGTGCCCATGGGTCAGGATTCTCCGGAGGGAAAACCCGCTTCGGTGGTGGCGCATTTTGATAAAACGGCGGGAGCAATCGAAGCTGCCCTTTCCGGAAAACAAATCCAGCCGCTTTTGGAATAAATTGAATAAAAGCTCCGTTTTTTACCAATGCTTTTTTTGCTTCAAAGCAAAAATCAAAGGAACGGAGCTTTTCTATGAAAAAAATAATCGCTGTTTTAATGGCTTTTTTATTCGTTTTTGCGGGAACGGAGGCTTTTGCCCTTTCCGGAAGGGAAGCGGCTGAGCTTGATTTAACAACTCCCTGCGGATATTCGGCGGAGGAGCTTTCCGCCGGACTTTTAGGCGAACTTTCCGGTTTTGCAGAAAATTTTATCGCAGCGGAGGAAAAATATGGGGTGAATGCGCTTTTTCTTGCGGCGGTGGCGGCGCTTGAATCCGGATGGGGAAGATATTGCTTCCGCCCGAACAATATTTTTGGCTGGAGCGGAAAGGATTTTGGAAGCAAGGAGGAATGCATCGACTTCGTCGCTTCAAAAATCGCGGAGCATTATCTTTCCGAAAAGGGAAAATATTACGGCGGAAAAACCGTTTCCGGTGTCAATAAATTTTATAACGGCAACAAATTCTGGGAAGAAAAAATCGCCGGAATAATGGCTATGATAAGCCGGAAAACAAAATCAGCCGAAATCGGTTGAAACGTTTTTCGAACAGCTTTCCGGGGAATATCTCCAGGAATCAAGATGCCCTTTTGTTATGAAATATTCCGGAGCCTTCGGTTCCTTTTCCGAATCGAAGGCATCGACAATAATCAGCTTTATCTTCATTTTTTCGGGGATAAGGCTTTTTATATATACGGAAGTTTCCATTCCGGGGCGGAGCCTTGGGCAGCTTTCCGCAAGACCCGCAAGGTTCGGCGCAAGTTCCACAAAAACGCCGTAATCTTCAACGGAGCGGATTATTCCCGCAACGGTTTCGCCGGGAGAAAAATTTGCCGCGTTTTCCTCCCATGTTCCAAGGAGTTCCTTATGGGAAAGGCAGATTCTTCCGCTTTCGTCCCTTCCGGAAACAACGGCAAAAATTTCCTGACCGCTTTTGAAACGGTCGGAAGGATGGCTGATGCGGGAGATGCTGATGGAATCAATGGGCAGAAGGGAACAGATTCCGCAGCCGATATCCGCAAAGCATCCGAAATTTTCCATATGGGTCACCACCGCCGGGATAATATCCCCGGGAACGAGTTTTTCGAGATAATTTGCGGTACATTCCTCCTGAACACTTTTCCGGGAACAAAGGGCAAAGGTTCTTCCGTTTTTATCTTTTTCAAAGCCGGTTATCCGGAAGCATACGGGCTTATTTACCCTTGAAATAAGAGCGATATCCCTTGTTTCACCGCTTTCGATTCCAATGGCGCCTTCGGTGCGGGAAATTATTCCGCGCATTACTCCCAGATCGAGGACCAAATCGTGCTTTGCAGTGCAGATTTTCGCCACACTTTCGAGGATGGTTCCGTTTTTCTGTGCTTCACGAAGAGATTCGGCGCTTTCAAAAGCGGCTTTGTTTTTCGGTGAATTTATGAGCGAGCCTTCCGGCAGATATTCCGTCATTTCGTTTTCCTCCAGAAATTTTTATGGAATATCTATATTCGGAAAAGGAAGAAAATATGAAAACAAAAAAGCCTTCCCTTGGGGGAAGGTGGATTTTTTTACCTTCGGTCAAAAAAGGCGGATGAGGGGAAACAAAAAATCCCTCCGCAAAAAGCAGAGGGAGAAACCGACAATATTCATCGAATACAGCCGTTTACGAATTTCATGGGCACATCCATGCGTTTTGCAACTTCTTCCGGGGTCATGCCGCTTTCAAGAAACCGCCGGCAGACGGATTTTATATTTTCGCCTATTTCAATAATGTGCCTGTCCGGGTCATAAATTCTGACCACCCGCTGTCCCCAGGGATGTTCCTTAACGGGATGGACATATTCCACATCAAAGGATTTCAGCTTTTCCGCGAAAACATCAAAATTGTCCTCTTCAAAATAAATTTCAAAATTGTTGCCGCCGAAAGAAATATCGCCGTTACCGATAAATTCCCGCCAGGTATCAAGCGTTTGCAGAACAAGGCCGCCGGTAAGGGTTTTGTTTGCTCCGAAGTCCATAATTATATGAAGTCCGAACACCTTTTTATAAAATTCAACGGATTTTTCCATATCCGTAACTATAAGCATCGGATTTTTTAATTTCATTATCCGCACCTCCGGGAAACTTTATTATATTCTATCGGCAAAGAGATTTTTTGTGTCTCTTTAATCTGTATGATAGATTGGAATTTACAGTTCTGTTTTCAATTTTGAGTACATCTTCATATCCAACACGTTACCGTTTTTCAATGCGTTGCTGCGGAGTGTGCCTTCATATTGAAAACCCGCTTTTTCAAGCACACGGCAAGAGCCGATATTATAGGCAAACGGTTCTGCATAAATACGGATAATATCAGTATGAGAGAACACATAATCACAAAGTTGTTTGACTGCTTCGGTCATAATTCCTTTACCCCAATATTCTTCAGCTATGTAATAGCCAAGCTCGGCTGTTTTATTATGGATATTTGTTTGACGAAAAGCACCGATACTGCCGATTGCTTTTCCATTTACCGTAATTGCAAAGGCAAACGTATCGCTTTCGTTAGCGGCAAGCATAGCAGAAATAAATTCCTTTCCATCCTGCTCGGTGTAAGGGTATGGTAGTCCATCTCGTAAATTATCCTGTATTTTTTTATTAGAAAGAGCCGTTGCCAAGTCTCTCGCATCAGACAACTCCCATCTTCTTATTTTGCAGTTCATTATCCGTACCTCCGGAAAACTTTATTTATTATATTCTGTCGGCAAAGAGATTTTTTGTGTCTCTTTAATCTGTTCGATAAATTGGAATTTGTCAGTATTACAACTGCTTAATCTCATTGGCAATCACAGCCACATCCTTTGCGTTTGTATCAATTATAATGGTATTGAGTGC
>JAFQBT010000051.1 GCA_017399625.1 Oscillospiraceae bacterium | reverse complement strand
ATACCTGCAACAACGTCTTCGCCCTGTGCGTTGATAAGGAATTCGCCGAAGAGTTTGTTTTCGCCGGTTGCGGGGTTACGGGTAAATGCAACGCCGGTACCGGAAAGGTTGCCGCTGTTGCCGAATACCATGGACTGTACGTTTACTGCGGTGCCCCAGGTATAGGGAATATCATTCATGCGGCGGTAATAGTTTGCACGGGGGTTATCCCAGGAACGGAATACGGCTTTGACAGCGCGGATAAGCTGTTCGCGGGGTTCGGTGGGGAAGCTTTCGCCTTTCTGTTCAAGATAATATTTCTTGAAGCGGACTACCATTTCCTTGAGGTCGTTTGCATCAAGGTCGGTGTCGTTTTTAACGCCTTTTGCTTCTTTCATTTCGTCGATGATAACTTCGAAGGTGGACTTCGGAACTTCTTCAACAACGTCAGCATACATCTGGATGAAGCGGCGGTAGGAGTCATAAGCGAAACGCTCGTTATTGGTGATTTTTGCAAAACCTTCAACAACTTCGTCGTTAAGACCGAGGTTGAGAATGGTGTCCATCATACCGGGCATGGAAGCTCTTGCACCGGAACGAACGGAAACAAGAAGAGGGTTGTTTTTATCGCCGAAGGTTTTTCCGGTGATCTCTTCAAGTTTTGCAAGATATTCATAGATTTCTGCTTCGATTTCAGCATTGATCTGGCGGCCGTCCTCATAATACTGAGTGCAGGCTTCGGTGGTTACGGTGAAGCCCTGCGGAACCGGCATGCCGAGGTTGGTCATTTCAGCAAGGTTTGCACCTTTTCCGCCAAGGAGCTCGCGCATGGAGCCATTGCCTTCGGAGAAAAGGTAGACGTATTTTTTGCTCATAAAATTGCATCCTCCCAATTAGCAATAGTAATAACTTCATAAATTGAACAAACAGCCCAAAAAAATAAGCCATTGTCCTTCATGATACAGTATAACAAAACATCAAGATATTTTCCATATAATTTGGCAAAATTCTGCGATTTTGACGAATTTTAATAAAAAATTCATTTTTTTATGCTTTTACTTGCAAAATATAAATAAAGCTGGCATAATATATATGTGAATATTGATGAAAAACGGAGGCAGCCTTATGCAAAATGCTGCAGCACTTGTATATACTTCCGGATCCGCCTTTATGCAATCTGACCGACCCCTGTCCCTTTGCGAAGTTCTTTTCCGTCCGATCGTCGGATGGGTGAACGAATCGCTTGATTCCGCAGGTCTTCCGGAAAGATGCTACGTGATAAATAAAGGCGAAGACGAAGTCGCAGAATTTGCCGGAGATAATCCGGTTATTATCAGAGAACCCGAAAGCGGACATCCCGCAGCTTCCGCAAAGGAATGGCTTTCGGGAACCGAAGCTTCCGAAATCCTTGTGATAAGTGCCGAAGCGGTTTTTACCGACCCGAAGGCGCTTGAAGCTTCGTTTGAACGCCACGTTCAGCAGAACGAAAAAGTTACAATAATCGCTTCCGGCGGAAGGGAAGCGCTTATGAAAGAGCTGGGAACCAGCGCTTTCTGGATTAAAAAAGACTATCTTTTCGAAGTTCTTGAAAAATCCGAAGACGATAAGGACGGCAAAAATTTCCTCATCACCGCCATGAAAATGCTTTCCGACGAAAAACTCGTTGCGGGAACTTTCATCGCAGGAAAAAAGGAAATCAATATGAGGGCAACAGATCCAGCAGGTATCCTCACTCTCAATGCCGCCGCAAGAACTCTTGTTTTCAAAAAACTTTGCGCCGAAGGAGTTAACTTTGCCTGCCTTGACGGAATCATAATCGAACCTTCCGTTAAGATCGGAGCGGGAACGACGATTCTTCCCGGAACGATCATAAAAGGCAGAACCGAAATCGGCAGAAACTGTATGATAGGACCCAACAGCTATATCGAGGACAGCAGAATCGGCGACGGAGCGGAAGTGAATTCCACCCAGATCCGTTCCTCCGTTCTCGAAAAGGATGTTAAGATAGGACCCTGGAGCCAGGTCCGTCCCGGATGCACCATCCACGAAGGATGCAAAATCGGCGATTACGTCGAAATCAAAAATTCCGAAGTCGGCGCAAGAACCGCCGTTGCGCATCTCACCTATATCGGAGATGCGGACGTGGGCGAAGCGGTGAATTTCGGATGCGGATGCTGCATTGCGAACTATGACGGACAGCATAAGCACAGGACGAAAATCGGAAACCATGCCTTCCTCGGCTGCAACACAAATCTTGTTGCACCGGTGGAGCTTGAGGATTTTGCCTATACCGCCGCGGGCACAACCGTTACAAAAAATGTTCCGGAATATGCCCTTGCCGTCGGAAGAGCAAAACAGGAAAACATCGAAGGCTGGGTCAAAAAGCACGACGCCATAAAAATCAAATAAGTTTAATCAGCAAATTAAAATAAAAAAACAGGAGAGATTAAAAAATGAACGTTCACGGCAAAGACATTAAAATTTTCAGCGGTAACGCCTATCCGAAAGCTGCTGAAGAAATTGCAAAAAGTCTCGGACTTCCGGTAGGAAAATGCACCGTCGGTCATTTCGCTGACGGCGAAGTCTGCGTATCCCTTGAAGAATCCGTCCGCGGTTCCGACGTTTTCATCGTCCAGTCCACCTGCAACCCGGTAAACGACAACCTTATGGAGCTCATCATCATGATTGATGCTTTCAAGCGTGCTTCCGCAGGAAGAATCACCGCGGTTATGCCTTATTACGGCTATGCCCGCCAGGACAGAAAAGCAAAGGCACGCGACCCGATTTCCGCAAAAGTTGTTGCAAATATGCTTGAAGCAGCCGGCGCAGACAGAGTTCTTACCATGGACCTTCATGCATCCCAGATCCAGGGCTTCTTCGACATCCCTGTTGACCATCTTATGGGTGCTCCGATCCTCACCCCTTATTTCCAGCCTATGGTTCATCATCATGAAGATGAATATGTTGCGGTTTCTCCCGACCACGGCAGCGTAAACCGCGTCCGTAAATTTGCTGAAAAACTTGATATTCCGCTTGCGATTATCGATAAACGCCGCCCGAAAGCAAACGTTTCCGAAGTTATGAACATCATCGGTGACGTAAAGGGCAAAAAATGCATCATCCTCGACGATATGGTCGATACCGCAGGTACCCTTTGCAATGCAGCAAAAGCTCTTGTTGAAGTCGGCGGAGCTCTTTCCGTAACCGCCTGCGCAACCCACGGTCCTCTTTCCGGTCCTGCTCTCCAGAGAATCAAGGACAGCGTTCTTGAAGAACTCGTTCTCCTCGATACCATTCCGATCAGCGACGAAAAGAGAGAAGAATGCGGAAAAATAACCGTTCTTCCCGTTGCTCCCGTTTTTGCAGAAGCAATCGAAAGAATCTATGGCGACCGCCCCGTTTCTCCGCTTTTCATTTAAGTCAGTACATATCCAAAAAAAGCGCTTCCGCTGCGGAAGCGCTTTTTTTATTGTAGCTTTAGCGAAAATAAACCACCGACTGAGTCGGTGGAATAAAAAATCTTCAAGATAAAAGTACCTCCTTCTGATAGAATAGATACAGGTT
>JAFQBT010000003.1 GCA_017399625.1 Oscillospiraceae bacterium | reverse complement strand
TACTTGATACTGGAAGGGGCAGGTCATGGGACGGAGTGCAAAAACCTCTTTGTCTTTTTCTTCGTCGCCGAGCACGAACATATTTTCTTTATAGTGATCCCAGTGTCCGGAAACTTTATAAAGGTCGGATTTTGCCATAAGGGGAGTTCTGGTCATTACATAACCGTACTCGTATTCTTCCTTATCCTGAATATAGCGGTTGAGGATCTGGAAAAGTTTTGCGCCTTTGGGCATAAGAAGCGGAAGACCCTGGCCTACGTAATCGCTGTTGCAGAAATATTTAAGCTGGCGGCCGAGAACGTTGTGGTCGCGGCGTTTTGCGTCTTCAACAGCTTCAAGATATGCTTCCAGCTCTGCTTTTTTCGGGAAGGAAATTCCGTAGATGCGGGAGAGCATTTTGTTCTTTTCGCTGCCTCTCCAATATGCACCGGTGGTGGAAGTGAGCTTGAAAGCTTTGATGGGAGAGATGTTCATAAGGTGAGGACCTGCGCAAAGTTCGCAGAAATCTCCTTGTTTATAGAAGGAAAGAGCTTCGCCTTTTCCTGCGTGCTCATCAATGAGCTCGAGTTTATAGGGCTGGTCTTTCATGATCTCCTTTGCTTCCTCTGCGCTCATGGTGCATTTGTTGAGTTCAAGACCGGTTTTGATGATCTTCGCCATTTCTTCCTCGATTTTTTTGAGGTCGTCAACGGTGAAGGGTTTTTCAACGTCAAAGTCGTAATAGAATCCGTTGTCGATGGCAGGACCGATGGAGAATTTTGCATCCGGGAAAAGATGGAGAACAGCCTGTGCCATAACGTGGGAAGTGGTGTGCCAGAATGCCTTTTTGCCGTAAGGATCGTCGAAGGTGAGGATTTCAACCTCGCAGTCCTCTTCGATGGGGGTGCGAAGATCAACGCCTTCGCCGTTGATTTTTGCCGCGCAGGCAACTCTTGCAAGTCCGGAGCTGATGCTCTGGGCAATCTGATAAGGGGTGACGCCGTTTTCGTATTCGTGAACGTCGCCGCGAAGGGATACTTTAACCATAATTTTTCCTCCTTGTTTTTTGCGGGGCAAATAAAAAAAGCTTCGCCCCAAAAATTAAGGGGCGAAGCAAAAAGCTCCACGGTTCCACCCTTGTTTACGGAAAATCTTTTCCGCGCTCAAAAGTTCCGCCTTAACGCGGCGGTGACGGTGTGTTCGCAAAAAAATCGCTTGCACACGCTCCGGGGATGGTATTCCGCAATTTTCAACGGGCGGGCTTCCAGAATCTTGCCGTCCTCTCTGGGAAGAAAAAATGCTTCGTTTTCCCCATCAACGCATTTTAAAATATCAAATCAATATTAGCACCGGAAAGAACATTTGTCAACGGTTGGCGGACAAAAAACATTGAAATTATTTTGGAGTATTATAATTGAAATTATGTAAAATAGTGAAAAAGTGAATATTTTGCCCCTGGATGCATGAAAAGAGAAGGATTTTATGCATTTTTGTGCAATATTTCTTGACAGGTACATTAAATAGGTTTATTATATTATTAATATGTGTAAGTCTGTTTGTATTTACTGAGCAGACCTCTGGCATTTAATATATACAGAAAGGAATATTTCAAAAGCACCATGGAAATCATGACCTTTATCAAAAGCATGAGTATCTTTGCCGATATGACTTCCAGCGATGTTCTCGTTTGTGTAATCGTTGGTATCATTGCTTTGGTCGTTGGTTTGATAATCGCTTTCCCGGTGGGTGTTGCATATAGACGCAGAGTTGCGGAAGCAGAACTCGGTTCCGCAGAAGAAGAAGCAAGACGCATTGTAAACGAATCAATCAAAACAGCTGAAAGCCGCAAAAAAGAAGCTCTTATTGAAGCAAAAGATGAGATCCACCGCCTCAGAACCGAAGCGGATAAAGAGATCAAAGACCGCCGCGCCGAAGTTCAGCGCAGCGAGCACAGACTCCAGCAAAAAGAAGAATCCCTTGAAAAGAAAGCAGATAACCTCGATAAAAAAGAGGAAGTCCTGCTTGATAAGATCCAGAACGCAGACGCAAGACTTGCCGAAGCGGAGCAGATCAAAAAAAGCCAGTTCGAAATGCTCGAACGCATCTCCGGTTACACCGAAGAGCAGGCAAAAATCCAGCTTCTTGAAGAAGTTGAAGCAAAACTTTCCCACGAAAAAGCACTTCGCATCATGCAGTTTGAGCAGCAGCTCAAGGATGAATCCGAAGAAAAAGCAAGGGAAATCATCGGAACCGCAGTTTCCCGCTGCGCACCGGATTATGTTGCGGAAGCAACCGTTTCCGTTGTTCCGCTTCCCAGCGATGAGATGAAAGGCCGCATTATCGGACGCGAAGGACGCAACATCCGCGCTCTCGAAACCCTTACCGGCGTTGACCTCATCATCGACGATACCCCTGAAGCGATCACTCTTTCTTCCTTTGATCCTGTCCGCCGCGAAATTGCAAGACTTTCCCTTGAAAAACTTATCCAGGACGGACGCATCCATCCCGCAAGAATCGAAGAAACCGTTGAAAAAGCACGCAAAGAGGTTGACGCGAAAATCAAGCAGGACGGTGAGCACGCAGTGCTCGAATGCGGAGTCCGCGGTGTTGCACCGGAACTTGTCCGCCTTCTCGGCCGCATGAGATACCGTACCAGCTATGGACAGAACGTGCTCATGCACTCCATCGAAGTTTCCCAGATCGCAGGTCTTCTTGCAAACGAAATGGGCGGCGTTGACCCCAACATGGCAAGAAGAGCAGGTCTTCTCCACGATATCGGTAAAGCTCTTACCCACGAAATCGAAGGAAGCCACGTTACCATCGGTGTTGACGTTGCGAAGAAATATAAAGAGCCCGAAGCTGTTATCCACGCAATCGAAGCTCATCACGGTGACGTTGAGCCCAGAACCACCATCGCATGGCTTGTTCAGGCAGCGGACGCAATTTCTGCAGCAAGACCCGGAGCAAGACGCGAAAATCTTGAAAACTATATCAAACGCCTTGAAAAACTCGAAGAAATCGCAAATTCCTTCGAAGGCGTTGACAACTGCTTCGCAATCCAGGCAGGACGCGAAGTTCGAATCGTTGTCAAACCCGAAATTGTTGACGATGAAAAAATGGTGCTTCTTGCACACGATATCGCCGAAAAAATCGAAGGCGAGCTTGAATATCCCGGTCAGATCAAAGTTCATCTTGTCCGCGAAAGCAGAGCCGTTGATTACGCGAAATAATCCTTATACAATATTTAAATACCCGCCTTGCAGAAGGCGGGTATTTTTTTTGCATCCGGCAAAAAAATCGGGGGATTCATCGGAAGCACAGTGGTTTTTGCGGAGGAGTATTTAGAAAATTTTCTAAATACTCCTTGACATAAATGCTTCTGATATGTTATATTCTATTTAGAGGATTTTCTAAATAGGAGGCGGATTTATGACAGAAGAAAAAATCATAATCGGTGAGGGAACGGAATTTCCCCTTAACGGAATGCTTGTTTTGCCGGAAAATCCTGAAAAATCGGTTCCGGCAGTGGTTTTTGTTCATGGTTCCGGTTCGAGCAATATGGACGAAAAGGTTATGAAGATGACTCCGTTCAAAGACCTTGCGGAAGGGCTTGCAAAGCACGGAATCGCTTCCATCCGCTATGACAAAAGAAGTTTTGCCCACGGCAGAAAAATGCTTAAAAATGGCGACCTGACCGTCAGGGAAGAGGTTATCGAGGATGCGGTGCTCGCTTCCGAAATGCTGAAAAACGACCCGAGAATAGACCCGGAAAAAGTTTTTATCATCGGTCACAGCATGGGCGCAATGCTCGCTCCGAGAATTGATGATGAAGGCGGAAATTTCCGGGGACTTATTCTTATGGCGGGAACTCTTGATACCCTTGACGGGGTGCTTTTCCGCCAGCTTGATGAAATGAAAAACGGAAAAAGCAAAATCATGGGCTGGATTGCGGGAATGCAGGAGAAAAAATTCAAAAAATCCTTCGAAAATCTTTATGGACTTTCCGACGAGGAAGCCAAAAAAATCCCCTATGCCGGCGGAGTGAGCCTTTATTATTTCAAGGAAATGGGCGAGCACCGGGCAAAGGATTATCTTGATAAAACGGAAAAACCGGTGCTCATAATGCAGGGAAGCGGAGATTTGCAGGTCAGCCTTGAAAAGGATTTTATGGAATATAAGCGCGTTTTCGGCGGGCGGGATAATTTCAGCTTCCGGCTTTACGAAGGGCTCAACCATTGCTTTGTTCCGGCGCTTTATGACGATATTTCCAAAGCGACGAAGGAATTTTCGAAGGAACGCCATATCGGCGAAAACGTGATTTCCGATATTGCCGGCTGGATCCATAAAAACTGCTGAAAACGGAGAAGACTTTATGAAAAAATATCTTGCACCGATAGTCATTGCGGTCCTTCTGATTATTTATGAAATACTGTATTTCGGCATTATTATTTCGTTAATCAACAGCCTGTTGATTAAGATTTTAATCGGGATAATCCCGGCGGCTTTTGCCGGAATTATGATATTCGTACTCATTGAAAGAATAAAAGAAATAAGGAGCGGAGAAGAAGATGATCTTGGTAAATACTGATTACATAACCGGAAAAGAATTTGAGATGCTTGGTCTTGTGTGCGGAAGCACAATCCAGACAAAAAATATCGGAAGAGATATTACTCAAAGTTTCAAAACCCTTGTGGGCGGCGAACTTAAGTCCTATAACGATATGATGAACAAAGCCCGGGCTCTTGCAACAAAAAGAATGGTTGAGGAAGCGGAAGCAAAAGGCGCCGACGCAGTCATCAACATCCGCTATTCATCTTCCGCGATTATGCAGGGTGCGGCAGAAGTTGTTGCTTACGGAACAGCAGTAAAATTTATCTGAGGTGAAATAAAATGGGCTTTGCCGAAACTTTCAAGGCTCTTTCCGACCCGGCAAGAAGAGAAATTCTGCTGATGCTCAGAAACGGAAAAATGTCCGCGGGGGATATTGCCTCCCATTTTGATATGACCGGAGCGACGGTTTCGTACCATCTTTCGGTGCTCAAAAAAGCGGACCTTGTTTATGAAACAAAGCAGAAAAACTTCGTTTTTTACGAACTCAATACCTCGGTTTTTGAGGAAATTATGCTCTGGTTTGCCCAGTTCAAAGGAGAGAACAGCGATGAAAATAAATAAAAAACTTCTTGTTATAACAACGATAATAATACTTTTGCCGGTTGTTGTCGGGCTTGTTTTCTGGGAACAGCTTCCGGAAACAATGGCAACCCATTGGGGAAACGACAATGAACCCAACGGCTGGACTTCAAAAGCTTTCACCGTTTTCGGAATTCCGGCAGTAATGGCGGCGCTCCATGTTTTTTGCCTTATAGTAACCTATGCGGACCCGAAAAAAAGCAACATCGGCGCAAAAGCAATCGGAATCGTTTATTGGATTCTTCCGGCGGTTTCTCTTGCGGTAATGAGTGCAACCTATGCTTATGCTCTTGGAATCGGGGTAAACATCGGAATGATATGCTGTCTGCTTATGGGAATTATTTTTATCGCCCTCGGAAATTACCTTCCGAAGTCGAAACAGAACTATACCTTCGGATATAAAATTCCCTGGACACTCAACAGCGAGGAAAACTGGAACAGAACCCACCGCCTTGCGGGCTGGCTTATGGTAATCTGCGGTTTTGCGTTTATCATTAACGCGTTTGTTCTTTCCGAATGGATTTTGGCTTTCTGCTTTGCCGCGGCGGTTGTTCCGATGGTCTATTCCTATATTCTTTATAAAAAAGGGATATAAAAAAGCCTTCCCCTTGAGGGGAAGGTGGATTTTCTGCAGCTTGCTGCAGAAAAGACGGATGAGGTGTTCCTCCGTATATTGCAAACATAAAAAAACTCCCCTTATTCAGGGGAGTTTTTTTATTCCTCAATTCTGACGCCCTCTATATGCACAAAGCGGATTTTTGTTATATCATAGCTTGAAAGAGGTCTGCAGGCGCAGTCATAGGAATGGGCGGCGATTTTTACCGAATCAAAATTCGGTCTGCGTCCGTCAACAGCGGTTATAACCGGGGTGTGCTGCCAATCTTCCGAATCGAGAATAAGCTGACAAATGTCGCCGGGTTCGATTTCATCGATTCCCACTTCCCGTCCGAAAGGACCGATTCCTTTGTTGTTAACCAGAAAATTGAAAAGAAATTTTACTCCGGTCCAGGCGGGAGCGCGGTCATTGAGGCTTCTGTAATACCAACCGAAAGTCGGGGTAAAATTCATCGGCGCTCCGCCGGCAAGAATGCATTGACTTGCAAAGGAAGTGCAGTCGCCGCCGATGGCGCTGAAATCATAAAATTCCGGGTTGCGGAAATATGCCCATCGGTTTGCATATTCCACAGCCGCCGTTCTGTCATAAGGTCGTTCAATAAGTGCCATTTTTCCTCCAAAAAAAGTTTTGTTCAAATATATGAAAAACGCTTTCCGAAAAAGAATAAAAATCTTTCAAAACCGATGCTCAAAATCGTTGCAACAAAGGTGCGCTCCGTGCTATAATATATCTGTCATAATCTGACGAATTGGAGGAAATTTTGGTATGGTTAATAAAATTAAAATAGAAATCGCCGGCGCAAGCTACACAGTTGCAACTTCCGAGCAGGAAGGCTATGTCCGCGACCTTGCAAAGGAAATGAGCGATGATATCGACTCTCTTATGGTAAGGAACCCGAGCCTTTCCATGAACGATGCTCTCGTTCTCTGCTCCATCGCATATCTCAGCGAATATAAAAAAGAGGCAGCAAACTGCGACCACATCCGTTCCCAGCTCAAGGAATATCTCGGCGACACCGCAAGAGCAAGAATGGAAGTTGACGAAGCAAACCGCCGCGCCGACAGACTTGCAAGAGAAGTTGAGGAGCTTAAAAAACGTTATGGCGTTTGAAGTAAAGGTTAAAAAAATCCGCGAAAACGCGGTTGTTCCGAAAATCGCAACCTCCGGTTCCGCGGCGGCAGATCTTTATGCCTGTATTGACGAACCGGTTCATGTTCCGGCAAGAGGAAACGCTGCGATTCCGGTTGGAATCGCAATTGCCGTTCCGGAAGGCTATGGCGCTTTTATCTTTGCAAGGAGCGGGCTTGGAATAAAGCACGGAATCGCTCCGCGAAACTGCGTCGGAGTTATCGATTCGGATTACCGGGGCGAAATCTGCGTCGGGCTTATGAATAATTCCGATGAAGATTATACCGTTCAGCCGGGTGACCGCATTGCCCAGATGGCAATTATGCCGGTTATGCCTGCGGAATATGTTCTTTGCGACGAACTTTCCGATACCGAAAGAGGTACCGGAGGATTCGGCTCAACAGGAAAATAACTTGCGCCCATAAATAAAGCAAAAAATCCGTCACGAAAGTGACGGATTTTTTTATTTTACCGGTATTTCCTTTATGATTCCGGCTATGAATTTCCGGATTATGTTTGCATCAATGGCGGTGATTTTTCCGTCAAGGTCAAGGTCGCCGATGGCAACCTGCTGTTCTGTTGGCTTAATCAGTTTTGCGGCGATAAGCCGGGCGGTATAGGCATCATAAATGTTGACGGAGCCGTCGAGGCTGATATCGCCAAGGGAATATCCTCCGGTCGGGTCAGGCTTTTCAAGGGTAACTTCGTACCTTGTGCTCGTTTCCCAGATATCGCCGGTTTTGGCTTCTGCGGATTTATTTACGCCGCAAACAGAAAAATAAAGCTTGTTGTAAGATTCCGAGTTTGCGCAGTGTTTATATCCGCCGCCGGGAAGTTCGGTTGAACCGAGCCATTTCATCGTTGCTGTGACGCCGCTCAGCTTTGAATAAAGGGTCATTTCGGTGGCACCGCTTGTCCAGTTCAGGGGATAGCCGCTGAACCCGGGTTCGGAAACGTCATATTCCTCCGGGTCAAAGTTATCTTTATATGTATCGGTAATCTGCATGCCGCCGTATTTTCTCCGGACCGGGAACATCATCATATAGCTGTAACCGCAGGTTGCGTCGGTGATCCATTCGACGGACTGGTTCACCGTAAGCCCATTCGGATCGAAAAGATATTCCACAGAATGTTTTCCGACCGGCGTTATCTCGTCAAGCGGGTCAAACATATCGGATTCCCGGGTGATTCTCAGGGTTTTCCATTCCGTCGGGAGCGAAAGCTTTTCGGGTTCGGTTTTCGTGCCGTCAACAAAAATGCTGAAGGAAGTCATGATTTCGCTTCCGTGGGCGCCCATTCCGATGAAATCCGGGCGTCCGCCGATTTTTATTGCCATTTCGTATTCACCGGAGTTCGTGACCGGGAAAAGGCGGTTATATTCATTGTTACAGGCATACATCATGTGAAGCCGCCAGCCAGAGGCGTTTATTGAATCGCTGTCAACAAAATTCATCAGAATCTCAAGTTTTCCATCCGGCTGCGGAAGAAAAATGCTGATATATTTTTCCGAGCAGATGATTTCGTTTTTTCGGTTCTGCAGTTCTATGGGATAGCCGAAAATGTCGGATTTTTCGCCGGAATCCCAGAGATATCCGTCAACCTCCATCATGCCGGAGGATTCAATCAGTCTGACTTCTGATTTCTGTGAATCATAAACGGAACCTGCGCCGATGGTGAGAACAAGATTTCCGGAATAATCGTAGGTTGCACCTTTCGGGAAATAAAGATAGGGGATTCCGAAATCTTCGGTTTTTACATCTTTCGTTGTGATTTCCTTTTTATTACGGCTCAGAACCATTAGATTTCCGTTTCCATCCGGGTTGCGGATGCAGACGGTGGGCATATATGAACCGCTTCCGATATATGCAAAGCGGTAATCGCCGTCCGGAAGGGTATATCCGGTGTTCCTTTTGTAATCCGGAACGCCGAAAGTTCCTTTCTGCAAATCAAAATATACCGTTTTTGTTGCGGTTCCGGAAACGGAAATGTTCGTGCCTTCGGTAACAACGGTTATTTCGCCGCTTGTGAAAGTGCCTTCGCAGATTCCGAGGATATCCGCGGCGTTTTTTGTTCCGCAATAAAAACCGTCCGGGTTGTTTTCAACATAAACGGTTCCGGAGTAGCTTGCAGGAAGTTCGAGGCGGTGAACGGTATCCTTGCTTCCGCAGGGGCATTCCCTGCATCGGGTATCCTCATCCACCGGGTACCATTCGCCATATTCGTGCTCACATTCCTCCGCAAAAGCAATGACCGGAAAAACCATGAGCACCGCGAGCAGAAAAGAAATAATTTTCTTCATAAAATCCGTGCTCCGCTTATTTTACAAGCCCGAGAAATCTTGCGGTTTCCGCAACCGGAAGACCCATTACGTTGAAATAATCGCCGGAAATTCCTTTTACGAGCACGGAGCCTTTGCCCTGGATTCCGTAAGCGCCTGCTTTGTCCATAGGTTCTCCGGTTTCAATATATCTGTCGATGGTTTCATCGGAAAGTTCGTAAAATTCAACTTCCGTTTTCTGAACAAAGGAGCGGACTTCGCCTTTTTCCGCAACCGCAACGCCGGTATAAACGAAGTGTTTTTTGCCGGAAAGCGCCCTGAGCATGGCGTGAGCATGGGCTTTGTCTTTCGGCTTTCCGAAGATTTTACCGCCCAGCACGACAACCGTATCGGAACCGATCACAGTATCATCCGGACGAAGCTTTGCAACTGCAAGAGCCTTTTGCTCCGCAAGAATCGCCGGAACTTTTTCGGCGGGAGTTCCTTTTGGAACAAATTCTTCACAGCCGGAAACAAGCACCTCGTATTCCGGAATAATAAGGCTTAAAAGCTCCTTTCTTCTTGGGGAGCCGGAAGCTAAAATATACATTATAAAACCTCTCTTTTTGGCTTATTTAAGCAGTTTTTCGATGGCGGCAAGCTTTGCGGAAATACAGAAAATCTCCATTGCCTCCGGAAGTTCGGAAACCGGCGCAAAGGTCGGAGCAATGCGCAGGACGCTGTCCCGCGGGTCCTTTCCGTAAGGATAAACCGCGCCTGCTCCGGTGATAACGAGTCCCGCTTCCTTACAAAGTGCAACGGTGCGCTTTGCGGTTCCGTCAAGAAGCTCTGCGGAAACAAAATATCCGCCTTTGGGGCTGTTCCATTCTGCAATTCCGGCTTTGGAAAGTTTCGCTTTGAGCACGGTGAGCACCGTTTCAAATTTCGGTCGGATGATCTCCGACTGTTTTCTCATATGTTTGAGCACGCCTTCGAGATTCCTGAAGAAAAGCACGTGGCGCATCTGGTTTATTTTATCCGGACCGATGTTCTGGAAGGAAAGAACGCGCCTGAAATCCGCGATGTTTTCTTCGGAGGAAGCAACCGCCGCAAGCCCGGCAGTGGGGAAGGTTATCTTGCTGGTGGAGCCGAGCATATAGACCATATTGCCCTTTCCGTTTTTCTCCGCAAGACGGAGAAGGGAAGGAATTTCATCCTTTTCGCCGTCAAAATCAAGGTGGTGAACAACGTATGCGTTGTCCCAGAAAATGCGGAAATCTGCCGCGGCGGGAGAAAGATCCGCAAAATGCTCAACGATTTTTTCGGAATATGAGATGCCCTGGGGGTTTGAATATTTCGGGACGCAGATGATGCCTTTGACATCCGGGTCTTTTATAAGTTCGTCAACAGTATCCATATCCGGTCCGTCGGAATTTATCGGAACGGTGATGAGTTCAAATCCGAAAAGCTCGCCGACGGCAAAATGCCTGTCATAGCCCGGAGCAGGGCAGAGAAGTTTTCGGTTTTTGCATTCGCTCCATGGAGCATTTCCGCCGGGAAGACCGTGGCAGACTGCATGGGCGATAAGGTCATAGAAAAGATTAAGCGAGCTGTTGCCGGTGACGATTACGTTTTCCATGGGAGCATCAAGAATTTCGCCGAAAAGCCGACGGCATTCCGGGATTCCTTCAACAGCTCCGTAATTGCGGATATCAAAGCCGTTTTCCGCCTTGAAATTTTCCGTTTCGCTGTTTATAAGATCAAGCATCGGGAGAGAAAGAGCAAGCTGCTCCGGGCAGGGCTTGCCCCGGGAAATATCAAGTTTCAGTCCAAGCGCCTTTTTTTTGGCGTATTTTTTTTCAAGAATTTCCTTTTCGGAGAGGAGTTCCTCCCGGGTCATATCGGAATATTTTTTCATGCTGTCACCTCTTTATTTCATATATGATGTATCGCTTATTTTTTTAATAAAGCGTTTGCCTTCGGAATTTTCAAAAAGGAAGGAAACTCCCCCGGGAACGCCGTAAATTTCCGCTTTTTCAAGGCTTTCCGCCGGAAGACCAAGCCACATTGCGTTGAAAACGCTCAGCAGATCGCCGTGGGAAGCAATAATAATATATTCTTCATCGTTTTTTGTTATTTCATCAAAGAAGGGTTCAAGGCGTTTCCGTTCGTCCCTGCGGCTTTCGGCAGAGGGAAAAAGCCGGTCGTCAACGGAGCGTTCCGGTTTTTCCATGTTCTCCCGGAGCCATTGAACGGATTTTCCAACCGCTTCGCCAAGGTTCCGTTCCCGGAGTTCCTGCCGGAAAACCGGATTTGTTCCGAGATATCTGCCAACGGCTTCGGCAGTCTGTTTTGCCCGGAGAAGATCGGAAGAATAGATGACGTATTTCTGCGAAAGTTCATCCGAAAGATTTCTGCCGATGTTTTCCGCCTGCTCTTTTCCGAGGTCGGAAAGTTCCCAGTCGGTCCAGGAACCGACCATTCCGTTTGTGTGGTGTATGGATTGGGTGTGCTGGATTGTGATTATGGTTTTCATAAGCTCCTCATTTCGTTTGGTTTACCGGCAGTTCGGTGATGATTTTTGCGGAAAATTTCCGGATGATGTTTGCGTCGATGGCGGTGATTTTACCGTCAAGGTCAACGTCGCCGACGGAAAGCTGTTCTTCGGTGGGCTTTATGAGCTTTGCGGCAACAAGCCGCGCGTAATACGCATCAAAAACGTTAACGGCGCCGTCGAGGTTTATATCGGCAGGGAGAATTTCGTGATAAATTCTCGCTTCGGTGTTTGCGTGACCTCCTGCGGATGCCTGCCATGCGGTAAAGCGGACGAAGGAGATTTTCTTTCCGGTTTCTTCTTCGATTTTTGCGATGGATACGCGGTTTGTTTTTTCGGGAGTTTTGAATGCAGTGGTGCCGCCGGTAGTCCCGTCAAGGCTGAAACCGAAATTTTTATAATAAAGCGGAGCAGCAAGATTTCCGTTTTCGTCATAAAAACCGCCGACGGCATGTGCTTCACTTTTGAAAAATACATACTGATGCCAGATGCTGTCTGTGGATTTTACCGGAATAAGGTCGGTGGAAGCGGCGGTGGAAGAATTCATTTCCACCCATTTTTCACCTTTTTTAGAAACGGAAATTCCGTTTTTGAAATCCTCCGTTCCAAGATATGAATCATAAGGGGCGCTATCCTCCGGGATATCATCTTCCGGTTTTTCCTCCGGAACCATGCCTTTTATGTTCTCTTCTTCAAGAACCGGCTCAAGCCCCTGATGCAGGATGCGGTGAACGTTTTCTGCGGAACGCTCCGCAAAAATCCTCATTGCTTTTTCGTTGAAATGGTGGTTTGTTGAATCCGTAATATAGCTGTCACGGCAGTTTTCGTATTCGGATGAAGGTTCGCTTATCCACCAGTTATCCGTGTTTGCGCCGGGATGGGGAATAAGGCTCGGTGCGCGTGTTACAATATAACAATTTTCGTTTTCTGCGCAAAAATCCTCCTGTGCTTTTATAACGTTGATAATGCCTGTGCTTCCCCAGAACCCGACCCTAAGCACGAAGAAATGGGTAAAACCGATTTCCTGAAGATGTTCCCAGAGAACCTGCATTTTGAGTTTATATTCCGCATAGCTGTAACCTGCGTCGCCTTCGCCCTGGAGCCAGACAAAGCATTTGTTTTCCAAAGTGTTTTCCGGATAAGATTTCGCATAGTCTTCAAGCATAGAACTGTATTTTTCATCAAAGGCATCGCCTGCGCCGGATAAACTGCCGGATGCAAGCGCTTTGTATGAAGTTCCGTTTGCGGAGTTGTGTTCCGCAAGAAGAACATTATAGCGCTCCGCCATTTCCTCGGTGAAATAGTGAACTATTTTAACTGCGCCCTTTGCCATATGCGCATAGATGCTTTGGTGTCCGTATTCCGCATATTCTGTAACAAAATAAGGAGCAAGCGATGCAGAGGGATATGTTTCAGCTTCGCATTGCGCGGAAAAATCCTTTATTCCGTTTCTCATAGCGGGGCAAAAATATGTGTTGCTGCTGTAACTTTTAAGCGTGGATTTATAGGATAAATCATAAAGTCTGTCGCCGTATGCCGCGTTAAGATCATTATAATGCCATTCTCCGGCGGGATTTTTTGCAAGAACAAAGGAACCGGATTCGGATCCGCGAAGTTTCGGCATATATTTATACTCAAGCGCTTTATCCGTAAAATTTTCCGTTTCCGGTTCAAGGACCGCCGCACCCATCATGTTGCTCTGTCCCGCAAAAACAAAAAGGTCGATGCAGCTTCCGCTTTCCTCCGCCCTTACCTCCGGAACAAATATAACGGCAAAAAGCACCGCGAGAAAAGCGCAGAATATTCTTTTTTTCATGGCGGCAACACTCCTTAAAATTACGCTTCTGTAAAACCTCATTTGCCGCGGAATATGCTATGCGGCCACATTCCCTTTAATGGGGAAAATATGAGAATCCCTCCACAGTGCCATAAGGCAGCGGTCCCCCTCCCTTTAGGCAAGGGAGGCAAATTATGCAAAAAGCCGGAAGGATTTTCCTTCCGGCTTCGGGTTTTCTTTTAGAATTCTGCGGAACCGGTGGTTCTCGGGAAGGGGAGAACGTCGCGGATATTCTGAATTCCGGTGAGATACATAATAATGCGCTCGAAACCAAGACCGTAACCTGCGTGTTTGCAGCCGCCGTAACGGCGAAGGTCAAGGTACCAGCTGTAATCCTCTTCCTTGAGTCCGAGTTCGTTGATGCGGTCGATGAGAACGTCAAGACGCTCTTCTCTCTGGCTTCCGCCGACGATTTCGCCGACTCCGGGAACAAGAAGGTCCGCGGCTGCAACGGTTTTTCCGTCGTCATTCTGGCGCATATAGAATGCTTTGATTTCCTTCGGATAGTTGGTGACGAAGATAGGAGCTTTATAAACTTCCTCGGTGAGGTAGCGTTCGTGCTCGGTCTGAAGATCGCATCCCCAATAAACGGGATAATCAAAGCGGTCCTTGACTTCGGAAAGAATTTCAATCGCTTTGGTATAATCAAGGCGGACAAATTCCTGTTTGCAGATGGTTTCAAGGCGTTCGATAAGGCCTTTGTCATAGAAATCGTTGAAGAATTTCATTTCTCTCGGGCAGTTATCGAGAACATAGCGGAAGATATATTTGATCATATCTTCGGAAAGCTGCATTTCGTCCTCAAGGTCTGCAAAAGCGATTTCCGGTTCGATCATCCAGAATTCAGCTGCGTGGCGCTGGGTATAGGATTTTTCTGCGCGGAAGGTGGGTCCGAAAGTATAGATGTTGCTGAATGCCATTGCCATTGCTTCGCCTTCAAGCTGACCGGAAACGGTGAGTCCGGTTGCTTTTCCGAAGAAGTCCTGGCTGAAATCAACGCTTCCGTCCTCGTTTCTCGGAGGGTTGGAAGGATCAAGGGTTGTTACGCGGAACATTTCGCCTGCGCCTTCGCAGTCGGAACCGGTGATGAGCGGGGTGTGGACATAAACAAATCCTCTGCTCTGGAAGAACTGGTGAATTGCGAATGCCGCCGCGCTTCTTACACGGAAAGCGGCGGAGAAGGTGTTGGTTCTGGGGCGGAGATGCGCGATGGTGCGGAGATATTCAAGGCTGTGGCGCTTTTTCTGAAGAGGATAATCCGGGGTGGATTCGCCTTCGGTGATTACTTCGGTTGCGTGGATTTCAAAAGGCTGTTTTGCTTCCGGAGTAAGGATGATGTTTCCGATTACGGAAACTGCGGCGCCGACGTTGAGTTTGTTGATCTCCTTGAAATTATTGACTTTATCTTCTTCATAAACAACCTGGATATTGGTAAAGCAGGTTCCGTCGTTAAGTTCAATAAAGCCTATGGATTTGGAGTTACGGGAAGTGCGAAGCCAGCCGCAGATTTTAATGGGCTCTTCGGTAAAAGCTTCCGGGTTTGCAAAAACAAGCCTGAGCTCCGTTCTCTTCATGGTGATCACCTCATGTTTATTAATAATATACACTTTAATATAACATATAAGGCGGAGTTTTGCAAGGATTTTTAACAAGCCACCATTGTTAAAAAGGGGGGATTCCCTTATGCAGACCGCCGATGTAAAAAGCTCCTCAGAGGAGGAACTGCCGCAAAGCGGCGGAGGGATTTTTTATAGCCTTCCCCTTGAGGGGAAGGTGGATTTTTCGGCTTTGCCGAAAAAGACGGATGAGGTGTTCCTCCGCAGACCGCCGATGTAAAAAAAGCTCCTCAGAGGAGGAACTGCCGCAAAGCGGCGGAGGGATTTATTATAAAGCTCGAGAAACAGATAAAGAATCCCCCGGTCATTTTCTTCGGAAATGCAAGCCCCCTTTAACAAGGGGGCCTTTTTTGTGTTGAAAAATTCATAATTTTATAGTATTATATATAATTAGCTTATTATAACCGGAGGTAACTCAATGGCTTTTTCATACGGAAATCTCAACCCGCGCCAGATGGAGGCGGTGAATCATAAGGAAGGTCCGCTTCTTGTTCTTGCAGGAGCCGGAAGCGGAAAGACCACCGTTCTTATTGCAAGGGTCGCAAAGCTTATCGAAAGCGGAATCCGCCCCTGGAATATTCTTACCATAACCTTCACCAACAAAGCGGCGGACGAACTTAAAAACCGCCTTGTAACAAGGCTCGGTGCGGAAGCGGCGGATGTTTTTGCGTCCACTTTCCACAGCATGTGCGTAAGAATTTTGCGCCGTGATGCGGAAGCCATCGACCTTCCGAAGAGCTTTACAATTTATGATACCGACGACAGCCTCCGGGTGGTGAAAAAATGCCTCAAAACACTCAACATGGAGGAAAAACAGTTTCCGCCGAAACCCATTCTCGGCGCTATCAGCCATGCAAAGGAACGCCTTGAGGATCCGCAGGACATGGCGGATATTGCGGAGCGCAACGGCGATTACCGGATGAAAATCACCGCAAGGGTCTATGCCGCATACCAGAAGGAACTCCACGAAGCGGGAGCGCTTGATTTTGACGACCTTCTTTGCGAAACCGTCCGCCTTTTCCGCACAAAGCCGGAGGTGCTTGAATATTACCAGAACCGCTGGCAATATATTATGGTGGACGAATATCAGGACACCAACCATGTTCAGTATATGCTTGTGGCGATGCTTGCGGCAAAGAACAAAAACCTTTGCGTAGTGGGCGATGACGACCAGTCCATCTATAAATTCCGCGGCGCGACCATCGAAAATATCCTCTCCTTCGAGCACCAGTTCCCGGGAGCAAAGGTCGTCCGCCTTGAGCAGAACTACCGTTCCACCCAGAATATTCTTTCCGCGGCGAACGAGGTTATTGCACATAACACCGAGCGAAAAGGCAAAAACCTCTGGACCGAAAGCGGAGACGGAAGCAAAATCACCATCCGCCGCTGTGTTGATGAGGACAGAGAAGCGGAATTTATTGCGGATAAGGTTCTTGACGGAATTTCAAAAGGCGCGAATTACAGTGATTTTGCCGTTCTTTACCGCATGCATGCCCAGTCCGCAAGCCTTGAGCGCACTTTTATGAGAGCGGGTGTGCCCTATAAAATCATCGGTGGTCTGCGCTTTTATGAACGCAAGGAAATCAAGGATATGCTCGCATATATGTCCGTTATCGCGAATCCGGCGGACAACCTTCGCCTTGAAAGAATCATCAACGAACCAAAGCGCGGAATCGGCGCAACAACCCTTGCCGCTGCCCAGCACATTTCCGATGTCACCGGAATGAGCCTTTTCGAGGTTTTTGAGCATGCGGACGAATATATCGATCTCATGAAGAGGAGCGCCGTGCTCAAAGGTTTCACCGATATGATAAAGGAGCTTGCGGAAACGGCGGAAGATTTTGACGCAGGAGAGTTTTTCGATACTCTCTGCGAAAAAACCGGATATATCGAAATGCTCCGTGCTCAGGGAATTGAGGGCGAAGCAAGGCTTGAAAACATAGGCGAGCTTAAAACCAACATGATGAAATATCAGGATGCGGCGGAAAACGCAGAACTTTCCGGATTCCTTGAGGAGGTCGCCCTCTATACTGACCTTGACCGCCTTGAGGAAAGCGATTCGGTGCTCATGATGACCCTCCATTCCGCAAAGGGTCTTGAATTCGAAAACGTATTCGTAATCGGCGCGGAGGAAGGCGTTTTTCCCGGAATGCAGGCGATTTACGATATGACCGAAATGGAGGAGGAACGCCGCCTTGCCTATGTGGGAATCACAAGGGCGAAAAAAAATCTTTTCCTGACCGCCGCCGCAAGCCGAATGATTTTCGGACAGACCAGCCACAACCGCCTTTCCCGTTTTGCGGAGGAAATACCGGAGGAATACAAGGATTTCTTTGACGAAACCGAAAGCCGAAGAAGAAGCATCAGCTATCATTTTGAAGAGGATTCCGCCGGAAAAGTTCATATTGAAAAAAACTTTACCGAAGCGCCGAAAGCTGCGGAAGCAAGCTATCGTCCGGGAGATTCGGTAATCCATAAGGTTTTCGGAAGGGGAATGGTCGTTTCCGTAAAACCCATGAGCGGCGACAGCCTTCTTGAAATTGCCTTTGAAAAAGTCGGCACAAAAAAACTTATGGCGAATTTTGCAAAGCTTAAAAAAGAATAATATAAAAGCCTCCCTTGCCTAAAGTGAGGGGAACCGCGAAGCGATGGAGGGATTCATAAAAGAATTACCGACATAATCCGAAGCTTACGGATAACGCCAAAGAATTTCGGAAAAAACAGCCTTGGTACGATTTTTCGAAAAAGATGTTCCGTTCGTTTTCTTCGCCGGAAAGTAATTGATAATTACGTCGCTGATTTTTATTGCTATGGAGCAAGGCTTGTGATTGAGCCTGACGGAAGTCAGCACTTATGCAAAGGGCGGAAATCCGAAAGACAAAATCCGTACAGAGAAAATTGTAAAACGCGATTTCGCCGTCATGAGAATTCCAAACGGTGAAATAAATCATAATTTTTAGGGAATCTGCAGATTCATCGATGAATTTGCAAAAGAATCCCTCCGTCAGCCTTCGGCTGACACCTCCCTTTAACAAGGGAGGCTTTTGAAGGAGGAAAAACCTTGAAACGATTTTTACTTACTGCGGAAGAGGCCGTTGCTGCTTCCCAGAGTTCCGGTTCGCCGGAAAACCTTGATGCGTTCCTCGAAACGCTCAAAAAGATGGAACCAAATGAAATAATGGCAAAATACGGCGAAAAGCTCCTTTGGGCAATTGTGACCCTTGTTGCCGGGGCAATTCTTGTAAAATGGGTGCTGCGGATAGTCATGCGCTACGTTGAAAAAAGCGAACTTGCCGCCGGCGCAACAAATTTTATCCGTGGTGTTGCGGCTTTTCTGCTCTATTTTATCGTAATACTGACCGCCGCTTCAGTCCTCGGAATCCCGGTGACATCCGTCCTTGCGATTTTCAGCGTGTTCACCCTTGCGTTTTCCCTTGCAATCAAGGATATCCTTGCTCTTTTCGCAAGCGGAATAACAATTCTTTTTTCAAAGCCCTTCAACGCAGGGGATTTTGTTGAAATTCCGGAGGAGAATGTTTCCGGATTCGTTTCCGAAGTTGGACTTATCCATACCCACCTTTTTACCGCGGATAACAAGGAAATAATAATCCCGAACAGCATTGTTGCGGCGGATACCCTTATCAACTACAGCAAAATCGGTTACCGCCGGCTTGATGCGGTTTATTCCATCGGTTACGGCGAAGATTTTGAAAAGGCGAAGAGCATAATCCGCAATGTTGTCGATTCCGAACCCCTTGTCGAAAAGGACCGGGACATTTTCATAATGGTAACGGCAATGGGCCCGAGCAGCGTTGATATCGTCTGCAAGGTTTACGTAAAATGGGATAATTACGAAAGACTTCGCTGCAGCCTCAACGAAAAAATAAAACTTGCTTTTGATGAAAACGGAATCGAAATTCCTTATAACCAGATAGACGTTCATATGAAATAAAAGGAGAATAAAATGCAGGGAAATCTTGTGAGAAAAGAAATCGGCAAAGCCGCTTTTATGAATTCGGTGATTGAACCGAAGTTCAAATCCGACAGAATAAGCCTTTGCCTTGTTACACCCTTGAAGAAAGAAACCGCAACGGTCAATGCCCTTGTGCCTTTCGTGCTCCGTAAAGGCTGTAAAAGCTGCCCGGATTTTACCGAGCTTAACAAAAAACTTGCGGAAATGTACGGCGCAATTCTTGATGCGGACGTTGCAAAACACGCCGACCGCCAGATAATCGAAATTTCCATTCAGTTCACCGACGACCGCTATGCAATCGGCGGAGAAAGCATGGTCGAAACCGCCGCAAAACTCCTTTCGGATATCGTTTTCGAACCGAACCTTGATGCAAACGGACATTTCCCGGAAATCGACCTTGAGCTCGAAAGGGAATATCTTATCGATACCATCGAAAGCGACCTTAACGACAAACGCGTCTATGCCATCGGAAAAGCCCTTGGCCTTATTTATGAAAACGAACCTTTCGGAATAAAGCGCTACGGCTACGTTGACGACGCAAAGGCAATCACCGCCGAAAGCCTTGCAGAAGCCTGGAAAAATCTTATAAAAACCTCCCGCATCGAAATCATGTTCGCCGGAACCGGCGACCCTTCCACAGCGGAAAAAGTTTTTGCAAAAAGGATTTCCGCCCTTGAGCGGGAACCTTTCTCCGAAGGACATTTTGAAATGGTTGATTATTCTCCCCTTAAAGAAGCGGAGGAGAGCATGGATATCGTCCAGGGAAAACTTGTTATGGCTTTCAGAATGGGCGCTCCGAAAACCGAGCACGAAAAAAATTCCGCAAGGGTTCTTTCCGCGCTCTATGGCGGAACCGCTTTCTCAAAGCTCTTTATGAACGTCCGGGAAAAAATGAGCCTTTGCTACTATGCGGATTCCCATTTTGAACGAAGCAGCGGCGTTCTCATCGTCGATTGCGGAATCGAATTCGAAAACCGCGAAGCAGCGCAGAATGAAATCATCCGCCAGCTTGAACTTGTTGCGGAAGGCGATTTTACCGATGAGGAATTTGCCGATACCAAGGGCGCAATTTATAACAGCCTCGGTTCCGTGGGCGATACCCTTTATTCCGTCGAAAGCTGGTATATGACCGGCGTCCTCGAGGATAACGTAATAACTCCGAAGGACGATAAGGAAGCCATCGAAAAAATCACAAGGGAGGACGTTATTGCCGCCGCGAAAAAAGCAAAGCTTGCGGCTGTCTTCTTCCTCAAAGGAGGCGAAACCGAATGAGCCATGAAATGACAAAAATTGAAAGCAAGCGCCTCGGAGATTGCTATTATAAGGTTGAGCACCCCAGCGGACTTACCATTCTTATGGCGCCGATGGAAGGCTTCAACACCGCCTATGCGATGTTCGGAACAGCCTATGGCTCCGTTGATACCTGCATAAAAACCGCCGAAAACGGCGAATTCAGAAAGCTTCCGGAGGGAATTGCCCATTATCTTGAGCACAAGCTTTTTGAAAGCGAGGAATGCTCCGCATTCGAACGCTATGCAAAAACCGGCGCAAACGCAAATGCCTTCACCGCCTTCGACAGAACCGCATATCTTTTTGCCTGCTCCGATAATTTTGAGGAGAGCATCGAAATCCTGCTCGATTTCGTGACCCATCCATATTTTACCCCGGAAACCGTTGCGAAGGAGCAGGGAATAATCGGTCAGGAAATCAGAATGTACGACGATTCCGCCGACTGGAGGGTCCTTTTCAATCTCCTCGGTGCGCTTTATCATAAAAATCCGGTAAAAATCGATATTGCGGGAACGGTGGAATCCATTGCGGAAATCACCGCCGACCTTCTTTATGACTGTTACAACACCTTCTATAACCTCCATAACATGGTGCTCACCGTTGCGGGAAACTTCGATATGGATTCCGTGCTCAAAGCGGCGGATAAGGTGCTCGAACCCGCAAAGGACTTTTATCTTGAGCACGCAGACTGCGGAGAACCGGACGAAGTGGTCGAAAATTATGTTGAACAGCATCTTCCGGTATCCGTTCCGATGTTCAACATCGGTTTCAAGGGCAAAACCGGAACCGAAGCGGAAAACTTCCGCGGAAGTATTCTTGATGAAATCTTCATCGAAGCGCTTTGCGATGATTATACAGCCCTTTACCGGGAACTTTATGACGAAGGAATTATCAACGCAACCTTCGGAAGCGAGGTTTTCTGCGGAAGGGACTATATTTCGATGCTCATTTCCGGCGAAAGCCGCGACCCGGAAAAGGTTTATAAACGCCTTAAGGAAGAATTTGAGCATATTCTTGAGCACGGCATCCCGGAGGATATTTTTACTTGTGCTCAAAGGTCCGTTTACGGACATTATATGCGCTCTTCCGAAAGAGTAACCGGCGTTGCAACAACTCTTTTCAACTGCCATTTCCCGGGAGTTGATATGTATGAGCTGCTCGATATCGCCGCAAACGCAACTCCGGAAAGCGTTATCGAAAGAGTTAAATCCACCTACTGCGCGGAAAATTCCGCCCTCTCCGTAATAAAACCCTGACGCAAAGGAGGCAGAAATATGACAGATCTTATCAGTTTTCCCGGTCTTGGACTGGAATTTGAAATAAACCGCGTTGCTTTTTCCATCGGCTCCATTGATATTTACTGGTATGCGGTTATCATTGCAACGGGCTTTCTGCTTGCAATGTTTTTTGCTTTTAAATATGCAAAGGTCCTCGGAATCGACCCGGACAGGGTTGTTGACGTTGTTTTCTTTGCGATGATTATCGGAATCATCGGCGCAAGGCTTTACTATGTTGCTTTCCAATGGGATATGTATAAGGACAACCTTGCGGAAATCCTCAATATCCGGGGCGGAGGACTTGGTTTTTACGGTGGAATCATCGGCGGAATCATCGGTCTTATCATCGGATGCAGGGTCCGGGATCAGAAGATCCTTCCGTTCCTTGATCTTGCCGGAGGTGCCGTTCTCATCGGGCAGGGCATCGGCAGATGGGGAAACTTCGTAAACAGCGAAGCTTTCGGCTGCAACACAAATCTTCCCTGGGGCATGACAAGTCCGAAAATCGCCGCATATATCGAAAGAAACACCGCCGAAACCATGGGCGCAGTTATGGACCCGAACCTTCCGGTTCATCCGACTTTCTTTTATGAATCCCTCTGGTGCGCAATCGGTCTTCTGGTTTTTGTTTATGTTCTGAAAAAACGTAAATTCGACGGACAGATGTTCCTGTTCTATCTTGGATGGAACGGCTTCGGAAGAATGCTTATCGAAGGTCTTCGCACCGACAGCCTTATGATAGGTCCCTTCAGGATTTCCCAGCTTCTCGGCGCTTTGATGTTCATTTTTGCGGTCTGCACTTTCGGAGTTGCGATGAAATTCCTCAAATCCGAATTGCGTCCGGAATGGCTTGGAATTTTTGCCGAAACCGAAAAGGGAAAGCTTGTTTCGGAAGGCAGATGGGATTATAAAAACGGCTGCGAAAAAACTTCCGAAGAAAAAGAAGAAACGGGGGAAAACGAAGATGGCAACGATAATTGACGGAAAGAAAATTGCTGCGGAAGTCCGCGCGGAACTCAGGGAAAAAATCGAAAAAATGGTCGCCGAAACAAAAAGAAGACCCGCCCTTGCGGTTGTTCTTGTTGGTGAAGACCCGGCTTCGAAGGTTTATGTCCGCAACAAGGCAAAAGCCTGCGAAGAAATCGGCGTTGCAAGCGAAGTTGTGACCCTTGCGGAGGATATCACCCAGGAGATGCTGGAATATATCCTCAATTCCTATGCCGCACGAGTTGATATCGACGGAATCCTTCTCCAGATGCCTCTTCCGAAGGGACTTGACGGCGAAAAAGCCCTTGCCTGCATTCCTGCGGAAAAAGACGTTGATGCTTTCCATCCGGAAAACGTCGGACATATAATGCGCGGTGATTACCGCTTTCTGCCCTGCACCCCCGCAGGAGTTATGGAACTTCTGCACCGCTACGGAATTTCTCCCGCAGGCAAAAAATGCGTTGTGGTGGGAAGAAGCGATATCGTCGGGAAACCCATGGCGATGATGCTCCTCCACGAAAACGGAACCGTTGAAATCTGCCACAGCAGAACCGCGAATCTTGCGGAGGAAACCCGCACCGCGGATATCCTTGTTGCCGCAGTTGGAAGACCAAAATTCATCACCGCGGATATGGTCAAAGAAGGCGCGGTCGTAATCGATGTCGGCATCAACCGCGACGAAAACGGAAAACTCTGCGGCGACGTTGATTTTGAAAACGTCGAGCCGAAGGCGAGCTACATAACTCCCGTTCCCGGCGGAGTCGGTCCCATGACCGTTGCAATGCTTATGCAGAACACCGTTACCGCGGCGGAAAAGAATAATAAATAAAAAAACTCCTCCCGAAATCCGGGAGGAGTTTTTGCGTTATTTTGCTGCATTGAAAAGTTCTTCAACTTCTGAAAAATGGTCTTCTTCAAAAGCAGAAACATAGTTTCCGCCTTCGAGCATGGTTGAAGTGAAAATATTGTCTGAATCAACGCAGATGCAATATTCCGTTCCAACATAAGTGAAAGTTATCTTATACCGGGGAAAATCCATGGGCCTGGAAGTGCTTTCGGGAAGAAGATTCATTCCGCTGAAAATCCAGAAAACGGAGTGGCACTGATTTTCGTTCATAACAACGTTTTCGCCGTTTTCGTTTTTCCAATCTTCAATTGTTGCATAGTAAGTTATTTCTGCGTTTTCGGTCTGGGAAAAGGGAGAAAGATTATAACTTCCGTCCGGCCAGAGGAAATAGATGTTCTGAATAAAACCGTCCTTGAAATATTCAACTTTTGTATTGGGTTTTATTCTGAAGGTTTTGTCATCAAGGTGAATAAAACCGATTTCGGAATACATTTCATCTTCCGCACAGTCCTCTTCGGTAAGAACTCCGCCTTCTATGATTTCCGGATTTCCGTTTTCATCATAAATTATAACGGTATATGGTTTCATCCAGACCGGATAACAGCCGAGAGCGGTGATTTCCTCAAAAGTCATAAAGGATTTCGGGTCGATTTTTTCTTTCGGTTCGGGTTCCGTTTCCGGTTCTTCGGGAACTTCCGGTCCGGAAGATTCTTCAACGGAAACCTCCGGTTCGGAATGGGGCTCTTCGGGATTTTCAATTTCGCTTCCGCAGGCGCAAAGCGAAAACGCAATAACAAGCGCAAGAGCAAACGCAAAAATTTTTTTAATCTTCATACCGTCACTTCCTTGTTGTTGATTTCAATAACATTATAAAAATTTGGCGAGGCAAGTCAATGCAATATTATTAATCGGAATAAAAAAAGCTCCTCCCGTTTTGGGAGGAGCTTTTCTGCATTCTGTGAAAAATGCAAAATCATCTCATATAATCGAACTCGATATCGAGAATGCTTACTGTATCGCCTTCGTTGATGCCCATTTCTTCGAGTTTATCGATGATTCCGGAAAGGCGGAGAACCCTCTGGAAATACTGGAGAGATTCATAGTCATCAAGATCGACGTAACCAAGAGCATGCATGAGCCAGGGAGCTTCCACAACATAAATTCCGTCTTCAATGTGAATTTTGAATTCCTGTTTTTCGGTGATTTCCTCTCTGGTGGGGGCTTCGACCTCGTATCTTACGATGGGCGGAAGTTTTGCAAGTTCCGCGGCAACCGCGTTGACAAGTTCGCGGACTCCTTCGCCGGTGGCGGCGGAGATGAGGAAGGTTTTAAAACCGTTTTCCTCGGCAAATTCGTTGAACTCGTCGATCATTTCCTCAATTGAAGCGTCAGCTTTGTTGAGGGCAACAATCTGGGGGCGTTTTGCAAGTTCCGGGTTGAATTTTTCAAGCTCGTAGTTAATCTGTTTATAATCGTCAATGGGGTCGCGGCCGTCCGCAGCGGAAATATCCACAACGTGGAGGATGAGTCTGCAGCGCTCAACGTGGCGGAGGAAATCGTGACCGAGTCCGATTCCTTCGGAAGCGCCTTCGATAAGGCCGGGGATATCCGCCATGACGAAGGAGTTGCCCGCATCCATCTTCACAACGCCGAGAACGGGAGTGAGGGTTGTGAAAGGATAGTTGGCAATTTCCGGTTTTGCGGCGGAAACAACGGAAATAAGGGTGGATTTACCGACGTTCGGAAATCCAACAAGACCCACGTCCGCAAGAAGTTTGAGTTCAAGGGTAACTTCAAATTCCTCGCCGGGGAAACCGGGTTTTGCAAATTTCGGGATCTGACGGGTGGGGGAGGCAAAATGCTGGTTGCCCCAGCCGCCTTTGCCGCCTTTTGCAACAATATGGGGTTCCTTATCGGAAATATCCGCAAGAACTCTTCCGGTTTCCGCTTCGCGGATAAGGGTTCCCACCGGAACTTTGATAACAAGGTCCGGTGCGGATTTTCCGGTCATGTTGCTGCCGGAACCGTTTTTGCCGTTTTCGGCAAAATAGCGCTTTTTGTATTTGAAATCAATAAGGCTGTTAATGTTGGTATCGCCGACAAAGACAACGTTTCCGCCTCTGCCGCCGTCTCCGCCGTCGGGACCGCCGGCGTTTACATATTTTTCACGGTGGAAAGTGCAGGCGCCGTTGCCGCCGTCGCCGGCTTTTATTCTGATTTTTGCGGTATCGACAAACATTTCTGTACCTCCGATTTTATCTTAGCGTAAGCTCCATATAGCTTTCCTGCTGTATGAAGCCGAGTTTTTCATAAAGCGGTCTTCCATCCTTCGAAGCGCCGAGCCAGAGCTTTTTTATTCCTCTGGATTTCGCATCTTCGAGCAGCTTTTCGAGCAGCATTTTTGAAAGACCTTTTCTCCGGTGTTCCGGCGCGGTATATACGTTTGTAACATACCCCCGGAAGCCGATTTTATTAGTGTAAGATGGCGGCAGGTCGTAATAAATCACAGCCGCCGTTGAAAGGAGTTTTCCGTCCTCCTCCGCAATAAGCTGGATGAAATCATCCCTTCCAAGCCATTTTTTAAAAAATGCGGAAAGTTCCTCATCGATATCGCAATCCGGCGCAATGCCTTCGTCGATAAGCTGGAGTTTCCGAACTTCGGAAAGAAGCGCGGCGTCCGAAACGGTTGCTTTTCTGATTATCATGGGGAAAACCTCCTTTTTAAACAGCCTTCCCGGAGGGGAAGGTGGCATTTCCGAAGGAAATGACGGAAGAGGGATTTTTAAGAACGCGAAGCGCAGGCGGAGATTTATCGGGGATTATCCCTCCTCAGTCTGCTTCGCAGACAGCTCCCCCTCTGGGGAGCCTTTTTTTGAAATTTAAAAAGGGACGGAATACCGTCCCTTTTTTCAACGCGGGCAGATTACTGCTCGACAGGATATACGCTTACCTTTTTGCGGTCTGCACCGAAGCGTTCGAATTTTACAACGCCGTCAGTGAGAGCGAAGAGGGTATCGTCGGAACCTTTGCCAACGTTGTTACCGGGATGGAAGTGAGTTCCGCGCTGTCTTACAAGGATGTTGCCTGCAAGAACAAACTGACCGTCGGCTCTCTTCGGGCCAAGGCGTTTGGATTCGGAATCACGGCCGTTTTTAGTGGAGCCCATACCTTTTTTATGGGCGAAGAACTGCATACTGAGTCTAAGCATGTTATTATACCTCCGTAATTATAAGGTTGAT
>JAFQBT010000050.1 GCA_017399625.1 Oscillospiraceae bacterium | reverse complement strand
GTAAACGCTATGTCCACTACTATGCCGAATGCCGCTACTATTGAGCGCAAATGGTATGTTCTTGACGCTGCAGGCAAACCCCTCGGTCGCACTGCTGCAACTGCCGCTGTTCTTCTTCGCGGCAAACATAAAGTTGATTTTGCTCCCCATGCAGACTGCGGCGATTATGTTGTAATCGTAAACGCTGACAAAGCAGTTCTCACCGGCAACAAACTCATCCAGAAAAAATATTATCATCACACCGGTTATGTAGGCCACCTCAAAGAAGTTAACTACAAAACCCTTATGGCTAAAAACCCCGCTTTCGCTATGAAACTTGCTGTTAAAGGCATGCTTCCCCACAACAGCGTTGGCGCAAAAAGCCTTACCCGTTGCCACATCTATGCTGGCGCAAACCACAAACACCAGGCTCAGGCTCCCGAAGCTTGGGTAAAATGATTCGGAAGGAGGACGTAAACCATGTATGATTCTAACCCTTACTTCTACGGTACCGGTAGAAGAAAAAGCTCTGTAGCTCGTGTTCGCGTTTATCCTAACGGAACCGGCGCAATCACCATCAACGGCCGCGACATCGACGATTATTTCGGCCTTGATACCCTCAAACTCATCGTTCGTCAGCCCATGGAACTTACCGAAACCATCGGCGCATTCGATATCGTCTGCACTGTTGCAGGCGGCGGCGTAACCGGCCAGGCAGGTGCAATCCGCCACGGTCTTTCCCGCGCACTTCTTCAGTACAACGAAGAACTCAGACCTACCCTCAAAAAAGCTGGTCTCCTTACCCGTGACCCCAGAATGAAAGAACGTAAAAAATACGGTCTCAAAAAAGCACGTCGTGCACCTCAGTTCTCCAAACGTTAATCGTTTCCAAGAGAATATTCAGAGCTTCACCATTTGGTGGAGCTCTTTTTTATTGCCGCGCTGAGGTGTCCTAACAAAAAGCCTTCCCAGAGGAGACTCCCCTGTTAGGGGAGATGTCTGCGTAGCAGACAGAGGGGTCTGCCGTCTGCGGCTGAGCAAAAGGTGGCATTTCCGAAGGAAATGACGAAAGAGGGATTTCCGGAAACCCGGAGGGCAGAACCTCACCATTTGGTGGAGCTCTTTTTCCTTACAAAAAACCGGCAGAAAATCTGCCGGCTTTTTATTTTTTCATTGAATCAAACAACGGTGATTTCTGCGCAGTCCCGGATAAGGCGCATTACCTTTCCCATAACAACGCTTTTTTCAACGGATTTTTTAAGGTCATCGTTGCCTGCGGAAAGTTCCCTGAGCTGTCCAAGGGTGATTCCGTTCTGCTGTGCAATGATTCCGAGGGCGCGGTCAATTTCGCTTTCGTCCGCGGCGATGTTTTCGATGGAAGCGATTTCGTCAACGGCTTTCTGCACCTTAAGGATTTTTTCCGCGTCGCCTTTTGCATCGTTTCTGACCTGCTCAACGGTGGTTCCGGTGAACTGGCAGTACATTTCAAGGTTAAGACCCTGCTGGGCAAGTTCCGCGGAAATATCCGCAAGCTGGCGGTCGAGTTCCTGCTCGATTTCTTCTTCGGCGGGGGTGTATCCAAGGGAATCCGCCGCCTGGAGAAGAAGGCTGTTCTGAAGTTCCATCTCCGCCTGTTCGTCGGAATAAGCCTGCATGGAAGCGCGGAGTTTTTCGCGGAATTCATCCATGGTTTCGCATCCGCCGAATTCCTTTGCAAATTCGTCATTCAGTTCATAGGTGGATTTTGCGTGGATGTGGTGGATTTTGCAGCGGAATTCCGCGGCTTTTCCTGCAAGTTTTTCGGAATGATAAACCTCCGGGAAGGTTACGGAAACGATTACTTCCTCGCCGATGCTCTTTCCCACAAGCTGCTCCTCGAATCCGGGAATAAAGGTTTTGCTTCCAAGGGTAAGGGGCTGATGCTGTGCGGTGCCGCCTTCAAACTGTTCGCCGTCGCAGAAACCTGCGTAATCGATAACGACTTCGTCGCCAAGCTGTGCAGGACGGTCGGTTACGTGCTCGATTTTCGGGTTTTCCGCAAGAATATGTCCGATCTGATGTTCAACGTCATGGTCGGTAACGATATAGTGTTTCATTTCGGCCCTGAGGCCGCGATAAACAAAGCTCATAAAAATCTCCTGTCATAAAAATAATAGGTTCGCAATTTCGCGCATACGGAAATGTTAATCCGTTTTGATGAATTTGTCAAGGGAAAAAGAAAAAAGTCCCGCTTTGCGGGACCTTTATCCTTATTCTTCCGGAACAAGCTTATCAATGCTCCAGACATAATATCCGTTTGTGACGTTGTTCGGGAAAAGCTGAACAAACCAGAGCTCTCCGTCCGCATAAAGCAGAAAAACGTCCGCGCCGAGGGACTGATACATGATATTTTCGTATCCCTCAAGGCTGAAAATTTCGCCTTCGATGAACATGGAATTCCATTCCTCTTCGGAATAGGGAAATTCCTCCCAGTACCATTCATAAATGTCGTAATATTTGTTTTCGGTACCGGTTTCGACGGAAACGGAGCCACTGTCTATCTTCCATTCAAGGCCGGAACCCAAAGAGGAATTGAGTCCGTTTTTAAAGATCCTTTCAGAGGAATACTCTCCGAAAGCGACTTCAATACCTTTCCCGCTGTCTTTATAACAGGTCACTTCTGTTTCGTTTCCGTGAATGTCATATTCAAAGACTCTGCAGAATCCGTCTTTTCCGTAGGTTATATACCTTTCAATTACATACCCTTCTTCAGAACCACGGAAATAAGTTTCCTCCAAAAGCCTTCCGTCCTGGAACCTGCGCATAAAAATCATATTGCCCTTTTCGTCATATTCGTTTTCATAAACGTCCTCATAGCGATAACTTCCGTCAAGAGCCTCCGTTAACATAAGAGTATATTGAAAATGCTCATCATATTCATAAATTTTCTTTTCGTTTCTTCCGTAATCGAAGGTGGTTTCCCTTGCAACGTAATAATTTCCCCGGGAATCAAGGGCATATTCAAATTTGCAATCCTGCAGAAGTTCGCCGCTTTTATCGAAGGCAACGTAGGAAATGCTGTTTCCGAGTTCGTCATATTCAATCACCGCGTTGCCGTTTTCTTCGTCATAGCAGGTTTCCTTTTTCTTATATACGGAACCGTCTTTTGCCGCCGCATATTCATATTCAAAAATCAGAATATCCCGCTGGAAAAGCTTTGAACCGGTCAGGATTCCGTTTTCGCTGTAATAATACTCATGCTCAAGCCGGTTGACAAGCCTTCCTTCATTGTCATATTCAAAGTTTATCTCGTTTATTATTTTTCCATCCGGGTCATATTCCGTTCTGCGCCGGAGATTTGAATCCTTGCTGTAATCCGACAGAACGATGGAATCCCCGAGATCCTCCATTTCGGTTTTGCAGACGGAGCAGGTTCCGTTTTTGAACTCATGCCCGCCGATGTTTATTTTTTCAAGCCTTTCGTCGGTCTGCCAATGCTCGGAAAGATTTCTGTACCAAGGGGAACTGTCGTTTCCCGGGATTTCCTCCGGTTCGGAAACGGAAATTTCGCTTTCGTTATTTTCTGTTTTCTGCGTTTCCTCGGTGGGGTCAACGATTTCCACCTCCCAGCCACAGCCGGAAAACGCCATGAGCACCGTCAGAAACGCTATGAGCACGCAGATATATTTTTTGAGCACGGTCATGCACCTCCGTTTTATTCTATAATATTACCCTGAGCATCATAAATGATTTCGCTGATAACATCCTCGTTTTCGTCAAATTCCGATTCCATCCGGGAACCGTCATCGTAATAAACGATGCTTCTCTTTTTCCATGAACGGAATTCTCCGTTTTCCTCTTTGATTTCAAAGAAGATTTCCATATATGGGTTGCCGTTGAAAAGGGTTTTCTGATATTCAACAAGGTTGTTTTCGCCGTATTCATAGGAATAGTCATAGGTCGAAAGAAGCTCATCGCCGAAATTATAGCTTTTCGAAGAGAGCATATCGCCGAAGGCGTTGAGTTCGTGCACCTGTTTTATTTCGCTGAAATAGTAAAACTCGGTTATCCTTGTAAGATAGTGCGAACCGTCTTTTGTGCAGAACCTTTCCTCGGAACTTTCAAAAACAAGGTTTCCATCCGTATCATATTTATAGTTCATATCGTTCGTCAAACTGCCGTCCGGATTATATGTTGTTTTCCGCAGGAGCTTTGAATCGCCGCTGTAATCCGACAGAACGATGGAATCCCCGAGATCCTCCATTTCGGTTCTGCAGACGGAGCAGGTTCCGTTTTTGAACTCATGCCCGCCGATGTTTATTTTTTCAAGCCTTTCGTCGGTCTGCCAATGCTCGGAAAGATTTCTGTACCAAGGGGAACTGTCATTTTCCGGGATTTCCTCCAGTTCGGAAACGGAAATTTCACTTTCGCTATTTTCTGTTTTCTGCGTTTCCTCGGTGGGGTCAACGATTTCCACCTCCCAGCCGCAGCCGGAAAGGACAAGCATAAGCGCGAAGAGAATTATAAAAAGCCTTTTCATTTTGCCGCTCCTTTTTACGATTGTAAAATTTATAGCTCTATTGTACAACCGTAAAATATATTTGTCAACAGTTTTTTAAAAATATTTTAAAGCGGAATATTTCCGGAAACTTCAGTCATCCCGGCACCGTTTTTATTGTTTTCCCCTCATCCGTCATTTGCTTCGCAAATGCCACCTTCCCCCAGAGGAAGGCAAATAAAAAGCCTCCAGGCTTTATGCCCGGAGGTTTTCTTTTTCGTTCATTCTGTCTTTATGTATCTTCCACATGCTGATTCCGTTGGAAATTATTGTGAAAATCCGGAACCAGATGGAAACGTAGTTCTGGTGATAAATATCATAAACTCCCCACATGATAAGGGTGATTATGATTACCCATTTGAACCACATAACGTCCTTTGTATCGATATACCAGGTGAACATGGCTGCGGCGATTACAGGAAGCCATGTTATGGGGTTCGCGGTTATGGTCGGAATGGAAAGTGCGGTCTGCACAGCGATGAGGATTATTTTGATAACCGGGGTGCAGTCCCATTTTGTAAAAATCACGTTGCGGACAATGCTGATTCCGCTGGCGATGGCGCCGCCGGTTCCTCCAAGAAGGAGATGCGCCGTTCCGTTAAGGGCAAACTGAAGGTTCTGGACTATAATATAGCGCTTTTTGTTTTTGATAAAACCGATGAGCACCATTACGGTGCAGGCGATGAATGAAACAATGTTCCCGGCAACAACGTTCATTTATTATCCTCTGCTTTCTGCTCTTTTTTGATCTGCCAGACGCTGTAACCGGTTGAAACAACGGTGAATGCGTCAAAAGCGGCGGAAATAAAATTGAGATGGTAAGCATCATAAACAAACCACATGCAGACGGTGAGGATCATCACGTTCTTGAATTTTATGATGTCCTCGCTGTCGATGACCCAGGTGAAAAGGGAGGTTGCAAGAATCGGAAGCCATGTAACCGGGTTGAGGGTCACTGTTCCGAGAGAAAGCACGACGGAAAGAGCAACAAAAAGAATTTTGAGTACAACTGTAACCTTGAATTTAAAGAAAACAAGGTTTCGGATTATACTTACAACTGTTGCCCAGACTCCGCCCATTCCCCCGAGAAGATAATGGGAAATTCCCATAAGGGTGAACTGGACGCACTGGGCCGCAAGGATTCTGTTCTTGTTTTTTATAAGCCCGATGAGCACCATCATGGTGCAGGAAACGATTGAAATCGCGTTTGCGACAATAACAGAAATATTATCCAATATCAGTACCTCCAATGAAAATAAATAAAAAACTGTCCGGCTTTGTCAAGGCCGGACAGCGAAAATTTCTGTAAACAGCACTAAATATTATAAATGCGGAAAAGCCCGTTGTCAAGCGGAAAATGAATTGTCTCCTTTGTTAAAGAGAGGGGGACCGTTGCGGTAGGCGCGGTGGAGGGATTTTTATTATATTCCCAGCAGTACGGTTGCAAAACCGAAATAGATGACGAGCGAAAGGGCGTCAACAACGGTTGTGATAAAAGGCGAAGCCATAACCGCAGGGTCCGCGCCGACTTTTTTTGCAAAAAGGGGCATGAACGCGCCGACGATTTTTGAACAGAAAACGGTGAGAACAAGGGTGAGGGAAATTACCGCGGAAACCATCGGGGTGACTTCCGGATTTCCGAGGAGCATTCCGTCGAAAAGCAAAACTTTTACAAAACTTACCGCCGCAAGGGAAAGGCCGGCAAAAAGACCTACCCGTGCTTCCTTCCAGATTACCTTGAAAACATCGCGGAATTCGATTTCCTGAAGGGAAAGTCCGCGGATAACCGTTGCGGAAGTCTGGTTACTGCAGTTACCGCCGGTGCCCATGAGCATCGGGATGAACGCCGTGAGAACAACGCAGGAGGCAAGTGCTCCCTCGAAGCTGCTGATTATCATTCCGGTGAAAGTCGAGGAAAGCATCAGTATCATAAGCCAGGGAATACGGGATTTCCAGATATCAATAACCGCGGTTCGGAGATAGGGGCGGTCGCTCGGGGTGATTGCCGCCATCTTTTCGATATCTTCGGTGGCCTCTTCTTCGATGACATCGATTGCGTCGTCGAAGGTGATGATTCCGACCAGACGGCCTTCCGCATCAACAACCGGCATGGTATCGAAGTCGTATTTGCTCATACGCTGAACAACCGATTCCTTATCGTCGGTGGTGATTGCGGAAATTACGTTCGGCTCCATAATATCGCCGATGAGCTTGCTTGTATCCTTTTCGAGAACAAGTGTACGGATGGTGACGTATCCGATGAGATGGCGCTGTTCGTCGGTGACGTAGGAAACGTTGATGGTTTCGGAATCGTCGCCCTTCTGGCGGATAACGTCAAAAGCGCCGGCAACTGTTGTTCCCCTGCGAAGGCGGATAAACTCCGTTGTCATAAGGGAACCGGCGGAATCCTCCGGATACTGGAGGATCTTGTTGATTTCGCTTCTGGTTTCCGGGTCGGAATATTTGAGAATTCGTTTTACAACGTTTGCGGGCATTTCCTCGATAACGTCGATGGTATCGTCAAGGAACATTTCGTCAAGGATGGCTTCCAGTTCCGCGTTGGAAAAGCCCTTGATAAGGGTTTCCTGTGAATCGCTTTCAAGCTCGACAAAAACATCCGCGGCAACTTCTTTTGAAAGAAGGCGGAACATTATCGGAAGATGGTCCTCCGGCATATCGTCAAAAAGCCATGCGATATCAGCCGGGTTCATATCGAGAAAACGTTTTCGGAGGTCATTATACCGCTTTTCGTGGCACATCTCCTCAAGTTCTTCTCTGAGTTCGTCATAAACTTCTTCAAATCTTTCTTCTGTTTCAGCCATGACAAAACCTCCTTTTCCGAAACTTTCCTGATATTAATAATATTCCTAAAAAAAAGCAATGTCAATAAAAATCCCGAACGTTTTTTGATGAAAAGGTGAAGAAAAACCTTCCCGGAAGGTAAGCCTCCCTTGCCTAAAGGGAGGGGGACCGCCTTTGGCGGTGGAGGGATTCTTTTTTAATGCAAAGTGCATAGTGCATAATGCAAAATTATAGGGCGGATAGCCCCTACGAATAAATCTCATTCTCCGGTATCACAAAAATTTTTGCGGCAATTATAAAAAAAGCGCCGTTCCCGGCGCCTTTTTTATTATTCAACCTTTGATTTAATATAATTAACAACTTCCTTCCGGTCGATGCCGAGAACATACGCAAATTCGCTGTAAAGAAGTTTTTCCGCCCGCTGCATGATGGTTTCGTCGGTGCTGCGGAGCTTTTTGCCCCGCTCCGCAAGTTCTTTTTTATGGAGATAGAGGGTGCGGATAAGCATTGCAATATCCTTCCGGACTCCGCCTTCAAGAAGGCTGCGGAAGGTTTCGATTCTCTCCTTATCGTCACGGATCCATTCCGCTTCGGTGTTCGGAAGGGTTTCGATTATTTCGTCAATTTCCGCCTTCGTAAGAAGTTCCCTTGCGTGGGCTGCAAAAGCGGGACTGTCCACCGGAATCGAAAGGCTTGAACGGAGGTCAAAAACCGGCTGGAGGATATAATATTCCTTTTTTCCTGCGCCGTAATCCCGGACGCAGATATCCTCAACCTTGCAGACGCCGCTTGCTCCGTAAACAAAAATATGGCCTTTTTCCAACATCAAAATCGTTCCTTTCATTCCGGTTTTGTCAAAAATACGCTGTTCTTTCAAAGGAAAGCAAACTTTCCACGAATATATTGTAGCATATTTTTACAAAATTTGTCATAGACAAATTGAACAAAAGGACCGCAGTTTTTTAACGGAAAAGTTCAAAAAACCGCTTCAAAAAGTCCTTCCCTGCTGCAGCAGAAAAAGATTTTTCCCTTTCCGCAAAAAGGAAAACGCACCTCCGGTTCCTGCTCCGGATAGAGCTTTTTTATGGTGATGCCGCTGTAATTCACATACGCGGCGAAGGAAATATAATGCTCCTTCGTCATGGGGTGACCGAAGCGGATGAAAATATCCCCCTCCGGGCGGGAAATTTCAACCGGATGATTCTCGTCCGGCTTTTCCGCGGAAAGGGGCGGAAGATTTATTCCGCAGCAGGAAAAAGCGCCTTCCCCAAGGGAAAAAATAATATTTCCGCAGACCGGGCAGACGTAAAATTTTGCCCTTGCAATGTTTCCCGCGCGGTTTTTGTTCGTTATGCTTTCACCAGAAAGAAGTTCCGCCACCGAAACTCCGAGAGCTTTTGCAAGGGGTTCGATGAGCATTATATCCGGAAGTCCCCGCTCCGTTTCCCATTTTGAAACGGTTTTATCCGAAACGGCAATAATCTCCCCAAGCTGTTTCTGGGTGAGTTTTTTCCGTTCCCGGAGTTCCTTTATCGTTTTTCCGCTTATGTATGACATAAAAATCCCGCCTTTCATAACCGGAGCATACCACAGAAACCGCAAAGCGGCAACCTATGGAAAGTAGAATGCCCTTTTCGTTTTTTTCTGAAATTACGCAAATTACACAAAAACAAGCCTTTTTTTGAAATATAACGCCGGATATGGGCATAATTTTATAAAAAACTATTGCAAAAAAGCCGAAAATACTTTATTATTGATAGTGTAAAAAATGCGCTATTGCGCTTCATTTTAGGAGGTTTAACTTATGGTTTCTGCAGGCGATTTCAGAAACGGCGTTACTTTTGACGATAACGGTGATGTTTATCAGATCATCGAATTCCAGCACGTAAAACCCGGCAAAGGCGCGGCTTTCGTCCGTACCAAAATCAGAAACGTCATTACCGGCGCAGTTGTTGAGCGCACTTTCAACCCTACCGATAAATTCCCCACCGCATTTATCGAGAGAAAAGAAATGAGCTACAGCTACACCGACGGCGACCTTTATTATTTCATGGATCCCGATACCTATGAACTTATCCCGATCGAAGAAGCTCTTCTCGGCGATTCCTTCAAATTCTGCAAAGAAGAAGACGTTTGCCGTATCCTTTCTTATAAAGGCAAAGTTTTCGGTCTTGAAGCACCTAACTTCGTAACCCTCGAAGTTACCGAAACCGAACCCGGCGTTAAAGGCGATACCGCAACCAACGTTACCAAACCCGCAGTTGTTGAAACCGGAGCAAACGTAAAAGTTCCGCTCTTCATCAACGAAGGCGATAAGATTCAGATCGATACCAGAACCGGTGAATACATCGGCAGAGCTTGATCCGAATATCAACCATAAAACCGCCTTTAAGGCAAAGGAGAAAAAATCATGACTATTGCTGAAAAAGTTGCACATCTTAAAGGTCTTATGGAAGGCCTCAACTGCGATGACAAAATCCTCAACGCTATCACTGACATCCTCGAAGATCTTGCATATGATGTAGAAGACGTTCAGGATGCTCTTGCAGAAGTTGGCGAACAGGTCGAACTCATCGATGAGGACCTTGAGGCTCTTGAAAACGATTATTATGAATACGACGATTGCTGCTGCGACGATGACGACTGCGACTGTGACTGCTGCTGCGACGACGATGACTGCGACTGCGACGATCTCTACGAAGTAGAGTGCCCCGCATGCGGCGAAGTTATCTGCATTGACGGATGCATCGTTGACGAAGGCGAAATGGATTGCCCCAACTGCGGCGAACATCTCGAATTCGACATGGAAGAAGAAGAGGAAGAAGAGGAATAATTTTTCCTTTATTTCAAAAAGACGATAGGCGCATTGCGCTTATTTATAAAAAGTAAATAGTTTCGGGGCAGGGTGAGATTCCCTACCGGCGGTGAAGCGGTTTTATCCGATAAGTCCGAGAGCCTTTTGGCAAGAACGGGTCAGAATCCCGTACCGACGG
>JAFQBT010000049.1 GCA_017399625.1 Oscillospiraceae bacterium | reverse complement strand
GTAGATAAAACCGCAAAAGGTATCACCGTCATAAAAGCTTAAAAAATCCGTATTCCAAAGCTTTGACATTGCCACCATCATAGGAAACGGCATTCTCTCTTTTTTCGGGAAAGTATCGAAATAAATTTGCTTTACATCCGAACTTCTAAACTTCACTTTTTTGATAATCATATGTCACCTCCAAATTCCAGTTTGTCTAATTGTTTTATCCATTTTATCACATTACTGAAAATTAGACAAGAACAGGCCGCTTTGATAAAAGATTCCGGACTTTGCCTTGAGGAATATCTCGCGCAGTAAAAATGATTTAAAAAATCCCGCCGTTTCCGGCGGGATTTTTTTATTCTTCGTATCCATTCGGATTTTTGCTCTGCCAGTTCCAGGAATCGCGGCACATTTCGGAAACATCGCGCTCGGTTTTCCAGCCGAGGATTTCAAAAGCCTTTTTTGCGTCCGCATAAAATTCGGCAATATCACCTTCGCGCCTCGGCGCAATTTTATATGGAATCTCGTGCCCGCAGGCTTTTTCATAAGCGGAGATCATTTCGAGAACGCTTATCCCCTTCCCCGCTCCGAGATTGAAAATTTCCGTTCCGCTGTTTTTTGCGGCAAACTCAAGCGCCGCAACGTGTCCTTTTGCAAGGTCGCAAACATGAATATAATCCCGGACTCCGGTACCGTCCGGGGTCGGATAATCGTTTCCGAAAACGTTGAGACAAGGGAGATTGCCCACCGCTACCCGGGAAATATAGGGCATCAGGTTGTTCGGAATGTCCTTAGGGTCCTCTCCGATAAGTCCGCTTTCATAAGCTCCGACCGGGTTGAAATAACGGAGGATCACCGCGGAAAAATCCAAATCTGCCTTCGTATGGTCGGTTATTATCTGCTCGATAAAAAGCTTCGTCCATCCATAAGGACTGGCGCAGGGACCGGTTTCCATATCCTCCCGGTAAGGAAGTTTTGCCCGTTCTCCGTAAACCGTTGCGGAGGAGCTGAAAACAAGATTTTTACAGCCGTATTCCGCCATTACCTCCAGAAGCGAAAGGGTCGTATCTATGTTGTTGCGGTAATATGAAAGCGGTACTTTTACCGATTCGCCAACGGCTTTATATCCGGCAAAATGTATCGCCGCATCTATTTCGTTTTCATCAAAAACCCTGCGGAGAGCGTTTTTATCCGCAACGTCGATTTCATAAAACGGAAAACTTTTCCCGGTGATTTTTTCAAGGCGTTCAGGAACAACCGGGCTGCTGTTGCAGAAATTATCCGCAATAATTACATCATATCCCGCTTCTGCAAGTTCAACCGCGGTATGGGAACCTATGTATCCGGCTCCGCCGGTCAGCAGAATTTTCATGCGGGGTCTCCTTTCTCAAGCAGCAGAATCCGCCGCAGGATTTTATCGATATATTTTATCCTCGCAATTCCGAACATGAGGAACGCGCCGCCGGCATTGAGGATAAGATCGTCAACGTCGCAGCTTCCGGAAAGGGTTATGAACTGGAGGATTTCAACTCCTGCGGAAATTCCGGCGCAGGAAAGCAGGAAAACAAGCGCCTTTTTCTGTTTTTCAAAACAAAGCGGAAGCAAAATCCCAAGGGGCATAAGGCAGACAATGTTACCCGCAATGTTGACCAGAAGCTGTTTATATGTTCCCTTTGTAAGATAGCTTCCGATGGTGCGGAAAGGCACAAGGTTAAGGCTGTTTTCAGTGTAAACCCGGAAAAGGTCCTTTGTCCAGTTCACAAAGCCGCCGTTTCTTCCCCAAAGCGGGTCAAAAAGGGTCAGCGTTGCAAAAAGCAGAAGAAAAAGCCCGAGATAAATTCTCAGATTCATCTGCATGGGGCCGTTGTTTCCGATTATTTTGGTGAGCACTGCGCCTCCGCACCACATAAAAGCGCAGCATCCGCAGAGCAGAACAAGCCTTCCCGCAGTGGAAAGGAAAAATCCCGGAACCATTTCCGCAAAGGCATATATTCCGAAAAGAAAAGCCGCAGCCGCATATGCCGCCGCGGCAGTTTTTTTGCTGTTAAAAAGTTTCTGCAATTTCAAGTCCCTCATTGATGGCGGAAGCGATTTCCTTTTCGATTTCTTCCTGCGGAATATAATCGAAATTGCTTCTTGCGACAGTTTCGAAACCTTTTATTCCCCAGAGCCAGAAAAGCGCTTTGAGGTAGGGAGTTGCCTGTTCAAGAGGTTCGCCGGTTTCGATTTTCATTCCGCGGGTTGTTATGAACATTGCGTTTTCCGCTTTGCAAAGTCCGAAGCAGGTTTTGTCGTCGCTTCCGAAAGTTACGTTAAAAAGCGAGCAGAGTTCAAAGAATGTTTTGAGCGCCGCCGGAATCGACATATCCCAGAAAGGCGCGGCGATTACGATTCTGTCGGCATTTTTGATTTTGTTTGCCCAGCAAATAGCTTCTTCGGAAACGGTTCCGCCGGCTCTGCGGCGGTTTTCGTCATACTGAACCGGGTTCAGTTCAAGTTCATTTATGACTATTGTTTCGACTTCATAGCGTTCTTTGAGTTTTTCAACAATCGGGGTTGCAATCCGCTTTGTGCGTGAAAGTTCATTGCGGATACAGGAATCGATATAGAGAAGTTTTTGCATTGAGGACACTCCTTTCATTAAAGAAAGTATTTGATAAAATATCAGATTAATTCATCAAAATGTTTTTATAATATTTCAGAACATCTTTGCAGTTTCAGCCCCGGATGTTCCGTAAAGCACTAAAAAACAATTGCTGAGTTTATTCAACGTTTTACTTTTCACTGTTTAATTGCGGCGTCAATTATGCACTGCCATTCGTTTTGAGAAAACTCGTTTCTGATATAGGTTCCGCTGTAAAGAGAAAGCAGATCAACAAAATTTTCAAATTTTTGTGCATTTGAAACGTTCAGATATTCGCTTTCGTTTTCTTTAAGATAATGAAAAGCCTTGACAAAAGGTTCCCATCCGATTTCTTCCTTTATTTCGAGAAAGCGAAGGGCACAACTATATACATCATAAGTTTCTGAAAAACCCGAACCCAGCATTCCATAGGCTTTCATTATATCTTTTCCATAAAAATTATAGGATTCATCAAATTCCGAAGGCACGGCAGAAGCTCCGTTTATCTCAAGAACATACGCGACTTTAAGATCCGTCATAACTTCTCTTTCAAAATTCCAGGGCATTCCAAAATCAAACATATGCCCCATTTCATGAAGCGCGCAAAAATTCCAATCAATTTCCCGAACAGCCATTTTTCCAAGATCTTCGCGTATAAAATCACAGTCAATGTGGATTATATTTGAATTCGGATAGACATATCCAATATGTTGTCCCGGTTTATAAGCTTCAACAATTATTGTTTCGTAGGGTTTATGACCTGTAAGCTCATAAAAGGTATAAAATGCTTTTTCAAGGTTTTCCGCCCAATCCTCAATTCTTTCCTTCGAAATCACTTCGGTTATGTCGGCAGGAAGCTGAAGTTCAATTATTCCGCCGCCGCTTGAACATGAATAGTAGTTTTTCTCCGGGTCAGCAACTTTTATTATTTTCCATTCCTGTGTCCGGTTGTTTTCATCGCGTTTTTGAAGCTGGGCACCTTCAGCAAAACCAAGGCAAAAGCTGTTGTCCGCTCCGCAAAGAACAGAATATGTTGAGTTTTCGTTTCCTTCAAGATCCCATGACTGGACGTCATATCCGGTAAATTCCCAGATTTTTATTTCTGTTCCTTCGTTTATAAACGCGTTGTCTATATCAAGAAGAAGCTCCGTTTTTTCAGCATATATGTGAAATTTTTTCTTGCCGTCTTCCTTTATTACCCAGTTTTGCGGAATTTCGCTGAATATCAGTTTTCTGTCTTCAAACGAAAGATAGGCGTTTTTTTCTTCGTTATAAAAAACGTATATTCCGGGGGTTATATCTTCTGATATTTTTGATATTTTGTTTTCAGAAACTGTTATTCCGCTGCTCGCCTCGGGCACCTCACTTTCCGCGCATGAAGCGCAAAGAAAAAGCATTACCGCAAATAAAAGAAAAAACTTATTTTTTTTAAGCATTCAGACCACCTTCATACTTTCTTGTTTCCTGCAAAACACTCCTACTCCCTCAACATGAGCGGTTCTCGGGAACATATCCACCGGCTGGACTTTTTCCGGTTCATAGCCGAGGCTCTGCATTATTTTAAAATCCCTTGCCATTGTGGCGGTGTTGCAGGAAACATAGACGACCCTCTTCGGATTCATTGCTGCCACAGCCTCGAGAGTATCCTCGCTGCAGCCTTTTCTCGGCGGGTCAAGAATTATCACGTCCGGAGCCGTTCCGCGCTTTTCAAGTTCCGCAGCGGCCGTCCCCGCATCTCCGCAGATAAATTCCGCATTTTTAATGCCCATTCGCTCTGCGTTGATTTTCGCGTTTTCAACAGCTTCCGGAACGATTTCGACTCCGATAAGTTTTCCGGCTTTTTCAGCCATGGAAAGGCCAATGGTTCCCGCTCCGCAATAAAGATCGAGAACAAGTTCTCCGCCGGAAAGTTCCGCAAAATCTGCGGCGGTTTTATAAAGGATTTCCGCGCCGGAATGGTTGACCTGATAAAAAGCGGCGGGAGAAATATCAACCGTTACTCCGCAGAGGACGTCGGTGATGCCGTCCTTTCCGAAAATCGTTCTGGATTTCTTTCCGAGCACAACGTTTGTACGTTCCTTGTTGGTGTTGAGCACGATGCTCACAATATTTTTGAACTGTGTGCTCAGAAGTGAAACAAGAAGTTTTTCACCGGGGAGTTTATCTCCGTTGAGCACGAGGCAGATTCCGGTTTCGCCGGTGACTTCGCCTTTTCTTATGTAAACCGCGCGCAGAAGTCCGCTGTGGGTGCGCTCGTCATAGATGGAAATTTTATTCTGTTTTACAAAAAAGCCGATAGCGGTGAGAATATCCGAAAACTCTTTCGGCTGTAATTTACAGTTTTTGCAGTCCATTACATCGTGGCTTTTTTTGCGGTAAAAACCGAAAACCGGTTCGCCGTTTTTGCCTTTTCCAACCTGATAAATGGCTTTGTTGCGGTATTCTTTCGTTTTCGGAGAAGCAATTGCCGGAAGAGGTTCGATATCGAATCCGCCGATTCGCTGAACGTGGTCGCGCACCCAGCTTGTTTTTTCCCGGAGCTCTGCTTCATATTTCATATGGCGGAGGGAACATCCGCCGCATTCGCCGAAAACTTCACAGTCCGGGTCAATGCGCTCCGGAGAGGCTTTGAGCACGGAATCGAGCTCGCCGTAGATGCAGTTTTTTCCGACCTTTGCAACTTTGACTTTTGCAAGGTCACCGGGAGCTGTAAGCGGTGTAAAAACCACCATTCCTTCATAACGCGAAACACCGCTGCCCTCATTGGTGACAGCGGTAATTTCGGTTTCGATAAAACTGTTTTCTTTAATCAGAAGTTTCTTCTCCATTTTTAATCCTCCGGATAGGCGATTGCGCCGGAATAGCTCTGGGTGAGAAGGCTTTCGATATTTGCGATATGGAATTTGGTGTTTGCTGCGGCGCAGTTGTTGATTATGAGAACGTCGGTGATTCCGCGGTTTTCAACAAGGTCAACGATATTTCCGTCGTAATATCTTTCATCAACAACATAGGTTTCCTCAAAACCTGCGGCAATAAAGGTTGCGGGTGCGTTGCCGTAGGATTCCTTGATGATAACAAGTTTCCTGCCGTTGTTGACGTTTGTTTTGATTATGGTGAGCGGATAGTCACCGCCGAGGAATACGCCGTAGGAATAGGGTCCGCTTGCGTAACCGTGCATTACGGAGGAAGCGAAATAATTCGCAAGATCGCCTTTGTTATACTGATAAGTTTTGTTCGCCACCGGGAATTCGCACCATTCAACATAGTCCGGGTTTTCCTCAAGTGCTTTTGCCATATTCGTTCCGGAATAAAGTGTTCCGAGGAAGCCGGTTATGGTGTGCTTGGTATAGGAATCATAATCGTAATAATCAAGTCCCGCCGCTTCCATGAATGCGGTATAGGCATAATATGCGCCGAGTCCGGTCCAGTGGTGGTCGGTGCTGAAATAAAGATATTCGTCCTTATGCGCTTCGAGGACGCTGTAAGCATCAACAGGAATAACGTCGCCGTCATACATGGAATAGATGTAATCAATGCTGTCCTTTTCGGAATTGGAGATGTTCTGGTATCTTCTCGGGAAGGGATAGAATTCCGCGTGCTTCGGGATGACCATGTTGTAAACTTTAACTCCGCTTCCGAAAGCGTCGCCGTATTTATTCACAACGGATGCGTAATACTCCGCTGCGGATTTGCTTCCGCCGAAAAGTTCGAAGGCAATGCCTTTATAAACGAAAATTCCGGCAACGGTTTCGCCCTGTTCCCCTTCGTCAACCGGAGGCTGTTCCTCTTCGGAAGAGCTGCTTTCGGAGGAAACCGGATTTTCCGGCTGGCTTTCGCTTCCGATGGAAGGATCGACGGAAGGTTCGCTTTCGGGTCTGCTTTCCGGTTCGGAGGAACTGTTTTCGGAAGAAGGCGGAATTTCATCGCCGGTGGTTCCGGGAACCGGTCCATAGATCTGCGCGCCGTCAATATGGATTCCGCGCATATCCTCGATCATGGACTGGAGCTTTACAAAACTTTCACGGAATGTGAAGGTATCTGCATAGGCAAGCTCGATCCCAAGGGTATATTCCCCTTTGAAAAGGGATTCAAAGCTGAATTCGGGCATCTGGTTGAGGTCGCGCTTTTCATATTCGGAATAGGTCGGCTGGGGCAGAGCCCATGCAAGGATTCCTATTACCGTGATGAGAAGGCAGCAGACCGCAACGCTTGCGATTTTTACGATTTTTTCGTTGCGTTCCTTGTTATAATCTTCGCCATAGGCGTGTTTATCGATTTTCATTAAGAAGCTGCCTCCTTTCGTCAGAATTTATAGTAGAGGAACGGGTTATAGCTCATACCGACAAGAAGAGCGGTGTTTACGATAAGCATAACCGCGTTCGCGGGAATCTGAATGATTTTTGCGGGCATCTGAAGTTTCGGACGGTCTTCGATGAATTTTTTGACCGCCGGAACAATTGGCATGCAGAACGCAACCGCAAGAATGATCCAGAAGATATTGCCGAGAAGTGTGAGCTCAAGGGAGATATCCCAGAATCCGGTGCCTTTTGCTCCAAACATGACCGCAAGGCAATCCATCATTTTTCCCATGTCCTCGAAATAGAACATTACCCAGCCGATGACGGCAACGAAGAGAAGATAGATGTTCGAAATGACCGGAAGTTTTTTGAGCCATTTGAGAAGGAAAAGTTTTTCGATAATGATAAGAACTCCGAACCAGAGTCCCCAGAAAATGAAGTTCCAGCTTGCGCCATGCCAGAAACCGGTGAGGAACCATACGATGAAAAGGTTGAGGATCTGGTGCTTTCTGTTGCCTCCAAGGGGAATATAGACATAGTCACGGAAGAATCCGCCAAGGGACATATGCCATCTTCTCCAGAATTCGGTGGCGGAACGGGCAATATAGGGATAGTTGAAGTTTTCAAGGAAATGGAATCCGAAGATTTTTCCAAGGCCGATTGCCATATCGGAATAACCGGAGAAATCGTAATAAATCTGGATGGAGAACATAAGAATGCCGAACCAGACCGCGGCGGTGCTCCTCGAAGTAAGGTCGCCGGTGAGATAGGTTTCGGCAAACTGTCCCGCAACGTTCGCAATGAAAACCTTTTTGGTAAGACCAACAAGGAATCTGGAAGTTCCGGACCAGATATCATCAAGATTTTCCTGACGGTTGTTGACTTCAATCGCAACGTCCGCATATCTTACGATAGGACCTGCAACAAGCTGGGTATAAAGCGAAACATACATGAAGAATTTCATGTAGTTATGCTGGGGTTCAACGTTGCCTTTATAAACGTCAATGGTGTAGCTGAGGGTCTGGAAAGTATAGAAGCTGATACCGATGGGCAGCGCAAATTCCGGAACAGGAAGATCAAGTCCGGTGAGGAAGTTGAAGTTTTCCACGAAAAATCCGCTGTATTTGAAGATTCCAAGGAGACCGAGATTGAGAACAAGCGAGGAAATAAGCGCAAGTTTTGCGCCGATTTTTCCTCTGTTTTTTTCAATTATCAATCCGTGGAAATAGTCAATTGTTGCGCTGAAAATAAGAAGAGTTACCCAGACGGGTTCTCCCCATGCATAGAAGAAAAGCGAAAAGAAAATCAGAACTGCGTTTCTGAAGGCTCTGTTTTTTGTTCCGAAATAGAGAATAAGGTTAACCGGCAAAAACAGATAGAGAAAAAACAAGTTTGCAAATACCATAATTTTGTCTTCCGTCCTTATAATGTTTTATTTATCTGATGTCGTTTTCAAGCGATCTTTTTGTTTCGACAGTAAACTAATAATAACTTATTTTTATTCCTATTTCAATATTATTATCGAATTGTTAAAAATTTTGTAAAAAATATTCCGGAAAAGCTTATTTCAGCCGAAAAAGGAGTTTTGCGATTCCTTTCGGCGAAAAAGGAATTATCGGAGAAAAATATCCCTCTTTCCCATGGATTTTTGTTGAAAGAAGAAGATAAACCGTAAGGGCGATTCCCCCAAGGAAACCCCATATTCCGAAAATCGCCGTTCCGACAAGCATGAACATCCGCATGAATTTTATTGCATAGCCCAGTTCATATCCCGGCTGGCTGTAATTCGCCATTGCAACAAACGCCATATAGAGCATTGTTTCCGAAGCGAACCAGCCGCTTTTTACCGCAAAATCGCTTACGATTATGCCGGCGATTATCGAAAAAGTTGAAGAAAGCATTCCCGGGGTGTTGAGGGACGAAAGCTTGAGCCCGTCGATCACAAATTCGAGTATCAGAAGCTGCCAGACTATCGGGATGTTCTGATTTTCCGTAACGAGGACGAAGCGGAACATTTCCGGAACAAATTCCGGATATTCAAGGGCAAGAAGCCAGACCGGAGTTACAAAAAGGGTGACTATCATCGTCAGTATGCGGGTTATGCGGAGATATGCCCCGGTCAGCGGCGGAAAGTAATAATCGTTTGCATCCTCGGCAATATCAAAAATCGTCGCCGGCATTATCATTGCGGTCGGGGTGTTGTCCACCAGAACAATAAGGTCGCCCTGCATTATTTGGGCAACCGCAACATCCGGTCTTTCCGTGAATTTATATTTCGGAAACGGATTCCAGCGCTGTTTTCCGTTTATTACGTTTGCCATGTCCTCCTGGCTCATGGTGAGGGCTTCAATTTTCGATGTTTTTATTTTTGTGCGGACGTCATTGAGCATTGTTTTGTCCACCTTGCCGCTGAGGTAGCAAAGTGCGACGTCGGTTTTTGAATAGGTTCCGATGCTCTGATATTCGATGCTCAGGTCGCAGTCGCGGATTCTCCTGCGGATAAGCGCCGCATTGAAAAGCATTGTTTCGGTAAAACCATCCCTGGAACCGCGCAGGACTTTGTCCCGGTCAGGTTCCGCATTATCCCGCTGGGGATAATTCCGCAGTTCAAAAACAAATGCATTTGCGAAACCATCCACCATGAGCACGGTTCTTCCGCTGAGCACCGCGGTCACTATTTCCTTATCGTCGGATTCGGTGCTCACGCCGGCAAAAGGAATATGATTTTCGAAAAACTCCTTTTCCGAATCCGCATCGCCGGTTTTAAGAACGGTAAATTCTGCAAGAATCCTTTCAAGAACATCGCTTCGGAGAAAGCCGTCTATCATATAGAGCACGGCGGATTTTCCTGCAAAGGCAAGTTCCTTTTTCTTCAAATCAAAATTGCGTTCGGTACAAAAAAGCGCATCAAAATGCAGTTTGTTGGCCTCAAGATCTGTTGATATATTCATAAAAACGCCGCCTTTCCAAAGAATATTTTTCCTGAAAATGCGGCAATTATTCACAGAATAAAATTTGAGCACGGAAAAATTTTCCGTGCTCAAATTTTTATTTTTCTGTTCCTATTATTATAATTCTGTCCTCATCGTTCTCTCCGTAACATGTGGAAAGGGTCAGAAGCTGCTTTCCGTATTCCGGATAAATTCCGGTTTCATAAAGGGAACGTGATTTTATATCCGAAATCATTTCATCAAAATGCTCTGCGTTCAATGCGGAATCGAAATAATACCAGATATCGATATCCTTGAGCATGACCACCGCAAAAATGTCAAAGAGTTTTACTCCTTCGGCGGTTTCGAATTCAATCACCGGGTGCTCATCAAAATATTCCCTGCTCGTATAAAGGGTGATATCCGAAAACATCGTTCCGTTGAGCATATTGTGTCCGTAAATCACAATACTGTCATCCGTAAGTTCCCTTGTCCCTTCAAGAAAAGGCACGCCGGACATGGCATATTCGCCTTCGAAATTTTTCCGGAGGTATCTCTGGGGCTCATCCGGAGTATGCATTACCGGATAATCCACCGCGGTTCCCTCGATATAAATCCAGCCGATGCAGTCAGGATTCTGCTCGAAAAGCGGCGCAAGATTGCGTTTTGAGGCGGGCTTTGCTTCCGGTTCCTCCACCGGATTTTCGTTTTCCGGTTCCGGTGATTCGGACGAAACCAGTTCCTCAAGCTTTTCAAAATCGTCCTTTTCCTTTTCCCTCCGGGAAACCTCTTTAACTATCATAAAGCAGGAAAAAACGAGGACCGCCGCAAGAACGAAAATCAGAGCAATTATTAAATTTTTCCTCATTTTCCGCCCTCCTTTTTTGAAAAAAGGCGGCAGATTTTCCGCCGCCTTCGCAATTTTTTATGGTACAACGCTTATAAGTCCGTTTCCGTCAAAAGTAACTTTCCAGCTTTCTTTAACCGCGTCAATCGGGAGAGCCTGAATTGCTTCCGCAAAAACGTCGATTCTCTGATAATAGGTGGTGCCTTTTTCAGCATCGGCAATATAGGTTTTAAGCTTAATTGACTCTGCCTCTTTAAGAAGCTCTTCCGTCAAAGCTCCCGGAACAACCGCACTTTTGTAATAATAAATATCGTTGCTGCCCTTGACCCAATTATCCGAATATTTAAAATCCAGCTTTTCGGAAGGAACCGGCATGATATTATCATTTTCATCCACCCAGTAAGTCACCAAGCAAACCCGGAGATAGGCATCTATATTTCCGGTATTTTTAACTTTTATGCTGGTTTTAATGTTCTTTTCCGCGTCCGTTTCTTCCACTGTCTCGCAGGTAACAGCCGCAGGAATTATTTCATTTTCAAACACCGGGGTTTTCGATTTCATATAGGCAAAAACCGAACCGCTTGCCATTGTCAGAACAAGCAGTGCAGCAAGCAAAACCGGAAGGAACCGGATTTTTTTATTCATCATCCGCGTCCCCTCCCTGCTTTACAGTTAATTTTCCGTAAATGTTTTTAACAAGCGTACTCAGACCGTTGAGCCACCGGTACTTTGCTTCTGTGTCACTGAAAGTTACGGTAGTTCCCTGAAGATTTCCTTCCGAATCCGGATTTCCTGCGTGGGTAACTTCCTGCACCGCGTCGGTGATATCTCCCAAATCCGGATCGGAATACCGCCATGACCACTTGTTGAGCTGGGTAACCGTATAATCGCCCAGCGGCAGGCCTTTTATTGTTGCCTCGCCGTTTCCGACAATAGTAACGTTTATGACAAAGTTTTCGTTGGTTTTGCTCCTTACCTCATAAACAAACACCTGGTTTTCATCGGCGGCGTTTGTTTTTCTGATGGTGAAATCTGCGGCCTGGAGTTCGAATTTTGCGTAGAAGATATTCTTTGTGGTTGCACTGAGTTTATCCTTGTTCGGAACAATGCTTCCGGCTTCAGGGTCAACTGTTCCATATTCCGTGGTCACCTGTTCGGTGCATGCTTCATCACGATACCATCCGATAAACTTATAGTTATCGTTTGCTGTTGCAACGGACCCTTCAAAATCCTCCATACCCTTTTTAACTTCAAGGGTTTTTGTAAGCCAGCCGCCCTCGGAAGGAACTGTCGCATACTCAACCGTATATTGGGTTTCGGAATAATAGAAAATTATCCTGTTGTGTTCAACGGGGCTTCCGTCCTCTTCCTGAATGATAATAGTTTTTTTCGGCGAAGAAACACAGGTGTAGCCGGAAATCGTTTTCGCTTCTCTTGTTAATTCAGAGCCATAAACCGCCACACCGTTTTCGGATGGAGCAAGTTCATTATTAACCGGTGTTGTCGTATTATAAATATAATGATGGACCTCATACGGATACTCGTTTCGCTTATAGAAAATATAAAGCTCCGTACCGGATTCATCTATCTTTATGTTATAGGCTCCTCCGCTGTATGTAATTATCTGGTCTTCATCTCCCGATGTAATTACATATTCCTTTTCTTCGATTACCGCTATTCCTTTTCCTTCTTCATGGCTGAAGCCGGAGAAAACCTGCGGAGTGATCGGAACCGTTCCGCCAACGTCACCGATACCCTCGATATGGGTTCCGGTTTCTTCATATTTACCCGTGCCGTCGGTTGCATATCCTTTATCTTTTTCCGCCTGTGTCGGATTGAGCTTTTCGTGCATGAAATGGACAGCATAATATGCGCTTTGGGTGTTTGGGGTATAATAGAAAGTTATTACGTTTTTATCAGATATCGCAACTTTCTGTTTTTCTCCATTTATTTCAACTTCCTTGGTTATCAGGTTTCCGGCTTCGTCAGTTTCAACAGAAAGAACAAGGCGTTTATAGAACGCATCCGGAATCATATCCGAAACGGCAACAAAGCGCTCGGTTACAACGGCATTTTCAGTATATATAACCTTATCCTCAAGACCCGGGATTGGGTTGCCCGTGTTTTTATCGCGGTACTGTACTGTATATTTAATCAGGTTTGCCTTGACGTAATAGAAGGTATGTATGTTTTTTTCTGCCTTTGTGGGGTCGTCCGTATCCTTTTCTTCCTGCATTGTTATGGAGTGGGACGCGGAAGTCGGGAAATAGCCTTTGTTATAGTTTATTCCGGGGTTTCCGTCAATTTCCTGGTCAGAAAAATCGTAAAGCTGGTTATAATAGTCGCCGGCTTTTGCATTGAAAGTTCGCGTTGTTCCGACATAGGCAAATCCGGTGGTATCGTCCGCAACCTTTGTTGTTTTGTCTTCCTGAAGAACGTAGGAAATCCTGTAGGTTGTTTTTGCTTCGCTCTTCCAGTCGGCAAAAATATGCATATCGCGTTTTATCGGGAATTCCGTCGGAGTAAAGGCTTTCTTTTCCCCGTTTTCAATATAGAACCAGCCGCCGAAGTTGAGGGTTTCTTCCGTTTCAAGGTTTTCCGGAGGTTCAGGGGGGTCAACGGAACCGACTGTTGCGCCATGTTCAACATTATCAAATTCTACGGAAAAAGAGGCAGAAGGATTTTTGTTTTCGTAATCCTGCATTGTCTTGAGAGAATCAAAGAATTTTACGTTATGGATTTCCGGGGACCATTTGGCGTAGAGAACGAGGTTATCTTCGGGCATTTTTAAAGTTTCCCAATCGGCCTCCGTTCCGGGGAAACAACCGGGTGAAGTGTACCAACCCTCAAAATGATATGCATCCGGCTCAAGATTATCAGGATATTTTGGCTTGAAATTATAATCATTTACCGAATCTTTGATTAATGCTCCGTAAGGAATTCCGCTGACTGTTTTATCATCAATAACAATTCCGTTGTTATTGTAAACAAGGTCATGGTCCGTTATAAGGTCATAATAGAAAAACACCTCTGTTGCATCATTAATTCGTCCACTGCTGTTAAACCCTGGAACCGACTTATTTTTCTTATAACCTTTTATATCGAAATAGTCTTCCTTTTCAGTAATATAACCATAATTTGCTTTGATAGTCAAATCAAGTTTATAGTATTTGTTATCCTCATATTCATCGTATTCCTCTCCGGGCAACACCTGGAGATAATAGTACATCGTCCTCGTTGGGTTGCTGTTATCGTCCATAGTAAGTGTAAAATCATCGCCCGGCATATTGTTGATATATACAAGAACCTCGGAATATAGTGTTGTATCAGAAGGATCCCAACGTTGACCGTCATCGTATATTACTCCGTTATCGTCTATAATACCTGTACTGATAACATTTCCGTCTGCATCTTTTCTTACCCAGATATCTTCCAGCGACTGCTGATATTTTCTGTGAACAATCTTTACAATATTAGTATTGCTTGACCTTTTGCAGCTTGAGGAATGAGTGTGATTATAGGGTATTTCACATATAAGCCTTCTGCAGGCATCAGTATGTGTATGGGGTTCACTGCCACAGTCATAGCACGAATCAATGTGACCATGTTCATCTTTTCCACATACAATACCGCAATCCGAATGGGTATGTTCTTCCGTTCCGCAATAAACACAGTTCGTTCCATTATGAGTATGTTCGGTCTTATCACAATACTCACATCCTGTACCATGAGTATGTTCCGTTTTTTGGCAAGTCAGCCCACCAAAATAACTATAACAACCCCAACCATGTTTATGCTCTTCAAGTACGCAACAGCCGGAACTATGTGTATGTTCAGTTAATGTGCAGCATGCGGAAGAATGGGTATGCTCACTTTTTTTGCAACTCCAGCAACTGTTTGAATGAGCATGTTCCTCTTCTTCACAAACAATACATTCCAATGTATGAACATGCGATTCACCTATACAATAGTAGCCATAGCAACCATTTTCAACACTATGAATATGACCTTCAGGAATCACGCAAAGTCCCGGAGCTTTGAAAGTTATTGTATATAATTTTCTTGTATAATATGCGTTTACAATTGTCGTTCCATCGCCTTCAACAAGAATGTCTTTATCAGAAAGCACTTCGTTGAATTCAAAATAAACATCCTCGCCCTTATGAACACTTTCAGAAAAATCTTCATCCGAAGCACTTACAGTTGTACCGGATTCCGCATTAAATGTTTCATATCCCCAATAGCTGTATCCGTTATCATCTGCATTTTCTTTCCAATAAACAACCGTATAAGTCGTCTCGATTGTATCCCAGATTGCTCTGTATTTCCGGTTTTCTGCGGGAATGGTGGAGGGCATAACATCAGCAACGCCGTCTCCACTGTCCGGTTCTCCATCCGAATCAGTATCAATGGTAAGGAGATCCCATCCGACAAAATTATAGCCGTGTCTGACCGGATCATTTACAACAAAGGGCGTGCCAAACTTCGCATAAATCGGGTCGGAACCATATCCGCCGTCAAAATCGAACTGGATAAGATAATAGTTTCGGTCATAATAAACCTCAAAAATCGTGCTTCCGTCTGCCGCAACCCTATCCGGAATATGATACATCTTGGTGAAACCTACGGTATCTTTCTCATCAAGGTTTATCATTTCGTCCTTGATGATGGTGCCGGTTTCGGCACTTTCAAGACGGTAAAGGTCGGGTCTTTCAGTATAAAGGTCGTCGTTTATGTTCTGGAACATATAGCGGATTCCGTAGGGAACCTCGATAGGTTTATAATAAACCTTTTTGACAATATCTTCCTGGACGTTGGTTTCGTTAAAATGAATCACCGTTGCGTCTTCGCCGCCGGAATAAACATCTTTTCCGTCAACAACGCTGTACTGAAGGTTTGTATAAGGTGCAAAACCAAGATATGTAGGAGAAAGAACGGTCTGGCTAAAATCGCTTCCTTTTTCAATTCTTGCGGTATAGGGTTTTGTTATTGCGCGGTCGTAATTGATTTTAAGGCTTTCCGCGTCAAGATAATAAATTGTAACATATACATATTCTTTTGTTTCTTCGCCTTCGCCGTCCGCAAGCAGGGTTCTTGCAGATTCTCCGACGCTGAAAGTTCCGGAAATTTCTTCGCCGGGAACTTCTTCAACCGGCTCTTCCGGAGAAATTTCTTCGGATTCTTCGTCCGGAATTTCCTCTGCCGGTTCTTCCGGAGGCAGAACTTCCATATCGGAAATAAGAACAAGACCCGGGTCTTCAACGGGGATTTCTTCCGCTTCCTTGAAATATACGGAAACAGAAACGCTGTTGCTGTAAACCCATCCCTTTTCGCCCATGACTTTGCAGCGGATAAATGCCTCTCCGGAGGATTCCATTACGTTTTTTACAAGCGCATAGGAAATCTCGCATTCGGATGTGGTTTTGTCGTAAATATCCGCCCAGATTCCGTTTTCGGAATCAACAAGGATCTGCCACTGGCAGCTTTCCGGCGCGTAATTTCCCATAACTGCGGAAAGAACCTTCTTTTCATCGTGGCTTATGGATATATCTTCGATGCGGGATCCGTCATATTCAACGGAAAGGACTTCCGTATCCGCAAAAACAAAGGCAACAGGTACAATGAAAGAAAAAATCATAGAAAGACAAAGAATAAACGCAATGCCTCTTTTCATCATATCTGTCACCTCCTTTTAATAATCAATAATCCTTAATTTTATTTTGAAGCGCTTGCCCAGGCATCCGCTGCCGTTTCAAAACCGCTTGCCTGAACTGCAATTGCGCTCAGGTTGATAAAATATTCCTTGCTCGGGTCAGGGAATTCTTTTCTTGTAATAGTATCGCTTACTGTAATTTTTCCGCCATCGGCGATTATATCGATTTTATCAATTGTTTCATTCGGATCAAGCTTTTTGTAATAAACCCTTACTACGGTTTCGCCTATCGAGCGGGTAAGGAATTCCCAATCGCTGTTGATTTTCCAGCTTACTTTTCCGTTTACAGCAGTATAGGTATGATCGTCCAAATCATCAATTTTGATTGCCCAGTTGCTTGCCGTTTCGACCTTTATGAAAACATAAGTTGAAAGTTCCGTCGGTCCGAAAGAAATGGTTGCTTTTTTGGTAAGGTCAACTCCCGGAATCATATAAGCAAGACCGGTTTCAAAATCTCCCATTTCCTCGATTATGATTTCGCCGAAGCCCGCAACCCTTGCAAGGTCCTTTCCGTCAGCGCGGGTGGTGTATCTTGCGAAGATGTCGCTTGCAAAATGCGTTGAGAACATCGTAAGGCAAAGCAGAACGCAGGCAACGACCATAGGGATATTGAATTTTGCTCTTTCTCTTTTTGCCATGTTCCGCTCGCCTCCTTTTTACTGAACTTCGTCTTTAAGACGTTTGATTTCGTCGATAATTGCCTGCATTTCCTCGTCGTCCTTTTTGACTTCTCTGAAATGCGGAATTTCGACCAGAAGAATCGCCAGAGCGATCATGATTATTATTCCCGCCGGGGTTTTGAGGAAACCCACGAAGGTTCCGAGATACGGAATCCAGAAAAGAACTCTTCCGAGCACCGCATCCCTTGTTATCGGTTCATCGGCGGCGTTGTTTGCGTCGCCTTTTGTAACGACCTCTTCCCTTCCGATTCCCACAATGCGGTGAACAACAAGGGCATTTTCGCTTTCGAAAACAACGATATCGTTGAGGTCAAAATCATCGGTTTCCTTTACGATTATAAGGTCACCTTTCGAAAATTCCGGCTCCATGCTTCCGGAAAGAACAACCGCCGCGCCGTATCCGAAAGGCATCGGAAGCTTGTTGCCGACAAGGTTGTTCGCATTGACAAGATAGGCGTTCACGCCTATCACCGCGCCGAGAATCACAAGAAGAAGAAGCCTCAGCAGATTTTTCAGTTTTTTGTTTTTCAAGATTCTCGTGCCTCCGCTTCGGAACGCTTCGAGCGTTTTTTCTCTTTATAAAGGAATATAACAAGAATCAGCATAAGAACAACGCTGCCCACAGCAAGAGCAATCCAAAGGGAAAGAATGCTGTCGTCGCCGGTATCCGGAGGAGTTATTCCGTCGTCCCTGCCGGGATCATCGGTGGCGGTTGCAACGGTTTTTATAACAATGGTGATGGTGATATCCTCTCCCTCCGCCGCAAGGTTTCCGAGGAAGGTATCATATTCATCGTTTCCGCTTTCAAAAGGCCAGCGCCAGTCGAGAGTGTAATAGGTATATTTTCCGGCACCGAGGGTTCCTTCGTCTGCGGCAGTATCAAGGACCGGAACATCGACCCAGAGTTTCTGTCCGCCGACTATCCATTCGCCGTCATAGCGGTTGACCCTTGCTTCAACGGGAATCATGTTGTCGCCGGGGGTTATGTATGCATCGATATCAAGAACGTATTTTATCGGAACGTTTCCGGTATTTTTGAGCTTGAAAGTATAGGAATTTTCCGTTCCAGGGGCGACGACCTTATCGCCGTTATCGCTGTTGACTGTTATGAATCCTTCGCCGTTTTCATAGGTAGCCTTGAAAATTTCGACTTCGGTTTCGGTTCCCCAGATAACGTCGTTTTCGTCTATTACCATAAAGCCGGGGTCAATTTCAAAATCCGATGCGGAGGGGATTTTTGTTCCTGCGGGGGAATTTCCGCCGGAGGGAGAATCGTTTTTTTCCGCTTCCGGGGAGGGTTCTTCATCCGGAAAAGCCGGAGAGGCAAGGAACTCCGCGCCGGAGAGCATATTATCCGCAACCATCGGGATTGCACCTTCGTCATCGAGCAGGAACACGTTCATTCTGCTGAGCACGACGGAGGTTGATGCGGCGGCGCAAACAAGCAGAATGAGCGCAAGGGAAATCATAAAAAAGCTTTTTTTGTTTTTCATAAAATCCACGCCCTTTCGTTTTTATATTTTCGCTTCCGCGTTTTTCAAAAGGCAAAAGGCTTTTTTCGCCCTTTGGAAAAAACGGAAAAGCCCCGTCCCTGCCCTGCCACGTTGAGCAGGGACGGGGGATATTCTGTTTATTTATCATTTGGCTTAAATTAAGTAGGAATCAGTCGGTCTGTGCAACAGTGATTTTGAGTTCGAACTTGGTATCAAGGCAGTAGTCGGTATACTCAGTAGGTGCCTCAAAGTAGTCATCAGAATCATTAGCAGGAGTATCGTTATCGTTAAGTTTTACAACTATAAAACTATCTTCATCATCATCAGGTGTAATATCCTTTGCCATGAGCATACCAAGAATAGTATCCATTTTATCGATATTGTCAATAACATCAGCAACGTCAGTAAAACTCCACGCCCAAGTGATTACTTTATCATCAAGGTTGATAACTTCGGCAAGATTGTCGTTAGCTTCAAAAGCCTTTGTACCAGTATAGGTTACAGAAGTGTCTGCAGCAGCTGCTCCCGGGGTAAGGCCAAGCTGAGTTTCAATTATGGTAGCAATCTCTTCCATAGTGTTAATAGCAATAGTGCCATCTTTATAGTCTGTTGCATTCTCACCATCATCGCCATTATCAAGTTTATAAACAACAGGATAATATCTTTGTGCAACAACTACTGCATCCTCAAGGGTGTAATATTCTCTGTCAGCCCATGTTGCTTCAGGTGCTGCATAGAACTTATCTCCATCTTTGTAATAAAGCTGAACGATAAGTTCGCCGCCTTCTTTTTCAAAGAATTCAGAATAATTTTCTTCAGTTACAACATCTTCATTAACAGGAAGCATAACACCATAAGAGCCTGCTTCAAGGAAGATGTTTTGAATTTTCATTTCAGAGGTAATAATGCCATCTACTTCAGGCTGACCTTTGAGAGAGAAAGTAAATCCATCTTCATTTTTAGTACCAGGCGCAACAACGTCACTTTCCGCAACAGTATTGTCAGAAAGGTGCACAGCCTGAACTGTGAACTCATCCGTTGCTGCTGTATCAGCTACAATAGAATCTTTGTAGGTTTCACCATAGAGATTGCCTACAACCTGAAGCTCAACGCCCCATTTTGCAACTCTTGCTTCATCTTTCGCTTCGGATGTGGTTACATACTTTGCGAAGGTGCCGCTGATGGTGCTGGTGGTAAGGAGAACTGCTACCAGAAGAGCGGAAGCTGCTCTCATCATTTTGTTTTTACGCATTTCGTAAAATCTCCTTTCTTTTCGTTCCCTTGCGGGAACAAATATTTAATTCTTCCCCTTCCGGGGAAAATATATTCCCCGCAATTTTCATCGCGGAGTCTTTTTATCATCCCCGGAAACGTGGCTTCCGATGGAAGAATAAATCGACTATGTAAAAAATTATTCGTTTTCGCCGCTTTCGGCGGAAACTGCGGCGGCTTTTGCTTTTTCTGCACGGAGCGCTTCGAGTTCCGCAAGAAGAGCATCGGTATCCGCCTTTTTGTTCTTTTCGTAAATATGGCGTCTTATCACGTCATAGGCAACAAGAAGAACAATCGGGAGCACAACGCAGACGATAAGACCGGTTGTGGTCTGCATGAACATCGCAACGTTGCCCGCTCCGGGAATCCTGCTTTTATAAATTCCGACAAGGCTTTCCGCCGGAACGGAAAGTTTATCTTCGGTGTTGTTGTAATCACCCTTTGTTCTGAAAGCGATTCCGCCGTTTTCTTCAACAATCGCGGTTACTCTATGGGTTACGATTGTGGAACCGTTTCCAGCCGGGTCAAAGAAGGATATTACGTCGCCGACTTTGACTTCCTCCGGTTCAAGAGTTTTGTTGATTATAAGGTCGCCGCTTTCGATTTCCGGATACATGGAGTCAGTGAGAACGATAAGCGGGAAAACTCCGCCGACGCTCGGGACTTCGTCCGCATTGGTAAAGCTCTTCACGATCAGGATAAGGTTGATTATCAGAATCGGAAGGAGGATAACGCACATAACCGTTCCCACAACAGTGAGTATGTTATGGGTAAGCGATGCCTTTTCCTTTGTTTTTTCTTTCTGCATAGTAATTCCTCGCTTTCATAAGCCAAACAGGTTTCAGACAGGGCGGCTTGTTGTCATCTTCGATGACAACACAAAAGGCGCCTTTTGTGGCAAATTATATTATATAGTTACTTTAATAATAGCATTTATTATTTAAAAGTCAAGCAAACCGCAGAAATGCAGGATTTTTTGCAGTTTGCAAAAAGACTCTCAGGTTTTTGCGAGATTTCCTGCAAAAACATCTTTTAGCCATTTCTGAAATCTGTACAGACTACATTATAATTGACGAAACCATTTTCCTCCGGAAAAAGCGTGAAATACCCTGAAAAAGGCGCGAAATGCAGACAAATATTCTTTTTTTGTGGTATACTGTAAAATAGATTATTGTGAAGGCGGTGATACCTTTGCTTAAAATTGCAGTTTGTGATGATTCCCATGAGGATGTCATCACAATTAAAAAAATAATCCGAAGCTGGAATTCCCTTCCGGAAGATTCGATAGTCCGGACTTTTGAAAGCGGCGACAGCCTTGTTTCCGCTCATTCCTCTGAAACATTTAATTTTATTTTTCTTGACGTTGTAATGCCTTTTATCGACGGAATTGAAACCGCAAAGGAAATACGTTCTTTTGATAAAAAAGTCAAAATTGTTTTTCTTACCTCTTCGCCGGAATTTGCTTTGGATTCTTACTCCGTAAAAGCAAGCAACTATCTTTTGAAACCTGTTGGCAAAAAGGCGCTTTTCGAATGTCTTGAAGAACTTTATTCCGATTTTGAGGAGGAATTTTCCGGAATTACTGTTAAAAGTTTTTCTTCAATTTACAACATTCCTTTCCACAGCATTGAATATATTGAGGCGATGAACAAAAGGGTACTGATTTTCCTTTTTGACGGCAAAACCGTTGAATCCACGGAGCCTTTTTATATTTTTGAGGAAAAGCTTCTTCCCTTTCCGGATTTTTTCAAATGCCACAGAAGTTATATAGTCAATATCCACAGAATCGCTTCATTCAACCCGAAAGATATTTTTATGCGCTCCGGAAAAAGCATTCCCCTTTCCCGAAGCTGCAGAAAGGATTTTGAGGAAAACTATTTTGAAACACTTTTCGGAAAGGCCGGCGATATCAAATGACGCTTTTGTTTTTCACACGATATATTTCGCTTTTGTTTTTTGGAATCATTCTTTCATTTGCATTTGCGGGGATTTCTTTTTCAAAAAAGAATTTTATTTGCGAAATTTCGGTCCTTTTTCTGAGCACTGTTCTGCAGATTGCCGCGTTTTATTTTTTCGGCGAGGAATTTGTCTGGAAGGCATATCCCCTTCTTGCGCATCTTCCGATTATGATCGTCCTGCGGTTTTTTTATAAAAAGAGAATTTCAACAATTCTTGCTTCCGTTTCGGCGGCATATATCTGCTGCCAACCGGCAAAATGGCTTGAACTTCTGTATATCCAGCTTTTCGGCGAAAGCGACACAGCTGATTATATTTACATAGCTTCGCTTGTCTTTTCGCTTTTGCTGTTCATAAAAATCATCACTCCTTATGCTTCAAAAATTTATAATAAAAACGACAAAAGCGTTTTTATCTTCGGCGTTGTTCTGATGATTTACTATCTTTATGATTACAGCATGGCGATTTACACAGACCTTTGGGGCAGCAATGTCAGGGTTGTTGTGGAATTTCTTCCGGTTTTCCTGTGCTTCACCTATTTTACTTTCTGCATAGTTTATTACCGGGAATATGAACAAAAAACCGAAGCGATGCACAAGGAGCAGATTATCCGGATTATTTCCGAACAGGGCGCAAAGGAAATTGAAGCGGTCAACGCTAAAGAACAACAAGCGAAAATTCTGCGCCATGATATGCGTCATTTTTTCACAAATCTTCAGCTTTGCATTTCCGACGGAAACAACGAAAAGGCCCTTGAAATGATTTCCGCTTTTTCCGAGAAAGTCGAAAGCACCGCAATAATGCATTTTTGCAAAAACAGCACCATAAACTATGTTGTTTCTGCTTTCGCGGAGAAATTCAAGGAAAAAGAAATCAAATTCAACTGTTCAATAAAAATCGAAGATCTGGATATTGACGAAATAAGCTTTGCTTTCATTGTTTCAAACGCGCTTGAAAACGCCTATAACGCCCAGCTTGATTTGCCTGTATCCGAAAGAAAAATCGATCTGATGCTCTGCAAAAAGGACGAAAAAATCCTTTTTTCCGTTAAAAATACCTGTCTTTCAAAACCCGTTTTTGTTGAAGGCGTACCGATTTCCCAAAAAGAAGGTCACGGTTTCGGAACACAAAGCATTATTTATCTTACGGAATCTCTTGGAGGAAACTGCCAGTTTTCCGCCACCGATGAAAACTTCATAATCAGAGTTGTTATCTGAGCCGAAAAAGCCCCTGCATTTTTGCAGAGGCTTTTTTGTTGACCAAAAGCAGAATTTATGTTATAATTGTTGCGTAAGCAACAGTTGCATTCGCAACATTCTTGAGAAAGGAGTGTTTTTTTATGGCATTTTTTATGAAAAGTCTTAATGTAATAAGCCGCTGCCAGAGCGCCTTCCGAAGCAGAAAATGCGGAGGCGAACTTTCTTCACTTAATCATTCGCTGATTCTGGCAATCTGCAGAGAGCCGGGACGCAGTCAGGATGAACTTGCAAAAGACATATGCATCGACAAAAGCGGCGTTGCAAGAGCAGTTGCCGCTCTTGAATCAAAAGGTTTTGTTGAACGCAAAGCCGACCCGGAAAACAAGCGCAAAACCCTTGTTTTTCCCACCGAAAAAATGACCGCCGCTCTTCCGGAGGTGCGTTCTGTCACCGCCGAATGGAGCAGAAGCGTTACCGAAGGAATTTCCGAAGAGGAATTTGCGGTTTTCCAATCCGTGCTGTTCAGAATTGAAAAGAACGCCCGGAAAATTATTGACGAAAAGGAGGAGAACGCCGGAAAATGAAATTTCTTCTTACCTATCTTAAACCGTTCAGAAACCGCATGGCCGTGGGCTTTTCGATAAAAGTTGCCGGAACCGTTGCGGAGCTTTTTCTCCCCTATATTCTCACCCATATTCTCGACAACGTGATCGGAACTCTGCGGGTTGAAAAAGTAATCTTCTGGGGAGTTGTCATGATAATCTGCGCGGCTGCGGCTTGCGCAGGAAATATTATTGCAAACCGCATGGCGGCAAAAACTTCGAAGGATTTTTCCAAGAAAATGAGGAAGGATCTTTTTGAAAAAACGCTTTATCTTTCCGCTTCCGATACGGACAGATTCACAATTCCCTCCCTTGAATCAAGAATCACCACCGATACTTACAACGTTCATAACTTCGTCAGTATGATGCAAAGAATGGGCGTACGCGCGCCGATTCTCCTTATCGGCGGACTTTCAATAAGCTTTTTTATGGACGCGAACCTTGCGCTTGTTATGCTTGCGACCCTTCCGTTTATTTTCATCACGGTCTATTCCATTTCAAAAAACGGCGTTCCGCTTTACTCAAAAGTTCAGAAATCCGTGGATAACATGGTGCGTGTGGTCCGCGAGGATACTCAGGGAATCCGGGTTATAAAAGCTCTTTCGAAAAACGATTACGAAAACCGCCGCTATGACGCGGTTAACCTTGAACTTTCGAAAGAGGAGCGCAAAGCCGGAACAATTATGGGTTCCGTGAACCCGATTATGACCCTTCTGATGAACCTCGGAATCACTGCCGTTGTCGCAATAAGCGCATTCACCGTTGCAAAAGGCATTTCCACCCCGGCGACGGTTATCGCTTTCGTGCAGTATTTCACCCTTATTTCCATGGCGATGATGGTAATTTCGAGAATCTTCGTCATGTACACAAAATGCGCCGCTTCCGCAAACCGAATTGCAGAAGTTCTGGAAACCCCGGACAGCTTTTTTGTTACGGAAGACGATTCACCCGCTGACGAGGAAAAATTCATCTCTTTCGAAAACGTTTCTTTTTCCTATCTCGGCAAAAAGAACAACCTTGAAAATCTTTCCGTTTCCGTTCCGAAAGGCGGAACTCTCGGAATAATCGGCGCGACAGGAAGCGGAAAATCCACCTTCGCAAAACTTCTGATGCGCTCCTATGAAGCGGATTCCGGCAAAATAAAAATTGCCGGAAGGGATATTTCTTCCTACAGCAGAAAGGAACTTACCGCAATGTTCGGGGTCGCTCTCCAGAACGATTTTCTCTATGCGGATACTGTTCGGGAAAACATTGCCTTCGGACGGGAACTTTCCGATGATGAAATCAGAAGGGCGGCAAAAATTGCCCAGGCGGAAGAATTCATCGAGGCTCTTCCGGAAAAATATGATCACGTAATAGCACCGAAAGGCACAAATCTTTCCGGCGGACAGCGCCAGCGACTTCTTATAGCAAGGGCAGTTGCCGCAAAGCCGGATATTATTATCCTTGACGATTCTTCCTCCGCGCTGGACTATAAAACCGACGCGGCTCTTCGGAAAGCGCTTGATACCGAACTTTCCGGCTCCACTGTCATTACCGTTGCCCAGAGGGTCAGCTCCGTCAAAAACTGCGGGCTCATCCTTGTTCTCGATAACGGAAAAGTGATCGGCAGGGGCACCCACGAGGAACTCCTCGAAACCTGCCCCGAATATAAGGAAATCAGCGATTCGCAGATGGGAGGTGCTTTCATTGACTGAGAAAAAGAACACAAAAGGAATCCTCCTCCGCCTTGGAAAATACGTTTTAAGGGAATGGCCGCTTTTTCTTTCCGCGGTTCTTTTCACCCTTCTTTCGAACCAGCTTTCGCTTCTCGGACCGAAATATTCCGGCGCGGCGATTGACGCCATCGGTCTTTCCGGAGGAACGGATTTTTCCGCCGTCCGGGAAAACGTTATTAAAATGGCCGTATGCTACGCAATTTCCGCCGTGCTTGCATATTTTCTTGCGGTAATCATGGTGCACCTCAGCCAGAGGATTGTTTACGCCATGAGAAAACAGCTTTTTGAAAAGCTGAACACTCTTCCTGTCGGATATTTCGACACCCACCCCACCGGCGACATCATAAGCCGCATTTCCTATGACATCGATACCATCAACTCTTCCCTTTCCCACGACCTTGTTCAGGTCATGACAAGCGTTTATACCGTAATCGGCTCGCTTGTTTTTATGTGGAATATTTCGAAGCCGATGATTCTTATTTTTGCTTTCACCGTTCCGGCTTCGATTCTTTTCACCCGTTACCGTTCAAAAAAAGTCCGCCCGCTTTTCAGCGAGCGTTCCAAAAAGCTCGGTGAGCTCAACGGTTTTGCGGAAGAAATGCTTTCCGGAACAAGAAGCATTGAAGCTTACGGAAAACAGGACGTTATTTCCGGAAGATTCAACGAACGCAACGAAACCGCAATGGAAGCTTATTACAGAGCCGAATATTACGGAGCAACCCTTGGTCCTTCGGTAAACTTCATCAACAACCTTTCAATGTCGCTTGTGGCGATGCTCGGCGGAATTCTTTATATGCTTTCCTTCGGCGGAAAATTTGAGGAAACTTCGATTTTCTTCATAACCCTCGGCGGCGTTGCTCAGTTTGTGCAGTATTCCAGAAAATTCGCAGGTCCCATAAACGAATTTGCGAACATTCTCCATGAATTCCAGTCCGCTTTTTCCGCCGCGGAAAGGGTTTTCCGCATCATCGACGAAGAGCCCGAACCCGCCGATGCTCAGGATGCTCAAAGCCTTGAGCACGTTGAAGGATTTGTTGAAGTTGACGACGTTTCTTTCGGATACACTCCGGAAAAACCGATACTTAAAAACGTTTCCGTAACCGCAAAACCCGGAAAAACAATTGCGATTGTCGGTCCCACCGGCGCAGGAAAAACCACGATAATCAACCTTCTGATGCGGTTTTATGACGTTGATTCCGGTGAAATCCGCCTTGAAGGAATTCCCGCAAAAGAGATAAAACGAAAAGACCTTCGCAAGGCTTTTACAATGGTGCTCCAGGATACATGGCTCTTCCACGGAACGGTTTTTGAAAACATCGTTTATGGGCGTGAGAATGCCACTTTTGAGGAAGTCAAAGCCGCCGCAAAGGCCGCAAGAATCGATAAATATATCGAAAGCCTTCCGGACGGATATAACACCGTTCTTTCCGATGACGGAGTCAATATTTCCAAGGGTCAGCGGCAGCTTATCACCATCGCAAGGGCTTTTCTTTCCGATGCACCGATGCTTATTCTTGACGAAGCCACAAGCAACGTTGACTCCAGAACGGAGATAAAAATTCAGGAAGCCATGAACGAACTTATGAAAGGACGCACCTGCTTTGTTATTGCTCACCGCCTTTCGACCATTCAGAACGCGGACAATATTCTTGTTGTTCTGGACGGAAAAATTGCCGAACAGGGCACCCATGAGGAGCTTATGAAAGCCGGCGGATTTTACAGTTCGCTCTATAATTCCCAGTTTGCATAAAGCTTTGAGCACCGTGCTCAAGGTCCGTGCTCAAAACAAAAAAAAGGACGGCAGAGCCGTCCTTTTTTGCTTTATTTTTGTTTTAAAAAGAATCCCCTCGCCACTACGTGGCCCTCTTTGCTCGCCGCAGACGGCAGACCCCTCTGTTTCACTTCGCTCAACATCTCCCCTAACAGGGGAGTCTCCTTTGACAAGGGGCGTTATAAGGTTTTATATTTCGGGGTAACGTCGCCGCGTATAAGGCTTCCGAGCACGGATTCGAGCATCACTCCGTGGCGGGGGTCGCTTCCGTAACTGAATGTGGTTTTTACGCAGAGTTCCGCAAAATCCGTTGCCTTTCCGATGGCTATGGGAAGGCTTGCTCCCCCAAGCATTGCTCCGGTGAGCACCGATGCAAAAATATCGCCGCAGCCGGGATAATGCACCGGGATATATTCGCAGGGCGAATACCAGAAGGAATTCTGCTCGCTGTCATAACCGATGTTTGCAAGGATTCCGGAGGCAAGTTCAACCCCGGTTACGACTATCATCTTCGGACCGAGGTTATGGAGCTTCAGCAGAAGGCTCCTTGCTTCGGTAACGGTCATGGGCTCATTATGATAGATTTCATCAAGGAGCATAGCCGCTTCGGTAAGATTCGGAGTTATCAGATCCGCAACAGCGGCAAGTTCCTTCATCCTGCTCCGAAGATTTTTTGTGCAGGTTTTATATGCTTTTCCGTTGTCGCCCATAACCGGATCGACAACCTTAAGAGCGTTCGGATAGCTTTTGAAAAACTCAAGGCAGGAATCAACCTGTTCCTCGCTTCCGAGGAAGCCGGAATATACCGCCTCAAAATCGATTCCGAGGTTCTTATAATGTTCCAGCGCGGGTTTTATATAATCCGTCAGATCGCGGAAAACAACTTCGCCGAAGCCGCCGGTATGGGTTGAAAGAACGGCGGTGAGAACCGGGCAGACCTGGTTTCCCATGGCGGAAAGCACCGGTAAAATTACGGAAACGGAACATCTTCCGAATCCGGAAAGGTCATGAATCGCGGCAACTCTTGCCGGGCGTTTTTCCAAAAAATTCACCTCTCGTTTTTTAATTTTTCTCCATTTTAATCGCCGGAAAATTCCGCGTATCTGTTTTTGTTTTCTGCGGAAAATAATTTTACCAAACAAGGAATGGAGGTTTTTTTATGAACAGAACAGTTTCCGCCGTAATGTCCGGTGCGGCTGCTGCGGCAGCAATCGGAACAGCGGTTTATATGATGAACGGAAGACGCGGCAGCAATGTTCGGAAAATGCGCAAAAGCGCCGCAAAAACCGTAAAGGCCGTAGGCAGCATTGCCAACGGAATTTCGAGCATAATGCATTAATTGAGCTCGTCGATGGTGAGTCCGTAGCTGGGAAGAAATTCTTCAACAAAGGTATCTGCTTCCGGAAGTTCCATTTCCTTTATGGATCCGAGGATGCTTGTTTTTGCCTTAGAAAATTCCCGGTTTCCGGAGTTTTCCTCCTCAACGCATTTTATAAGGGCGGAAATTTTATCCGCCGCTTTGAGCAGTTTCAGAAGTTCCGGATCTTCGTCCGAATGGTCAAAAAAAGGTTTGTAATCCGGGCGAAGATCTTCCGGAAGCATTTCGAGAAGCTTGTTGTTTGCAACGGCTTCCACCTGCTTATAGGCTTCCTTTATTTCCGGATTATAATATTTTATCGGGGTGGGCATATCGCCTGTTAAAATTTCGCTGCAGTCGTGATACATAGCAAGCATAACAAGGCGCTCGACATCGCAGTTTCCGCCGAATCTGCGGTTTCGCAAAAGGCCGAGGCAATGGGCGATCACCGCGGTATCAAGGGTATGGACCGAAAGAGATTCCTGCTGGCTGTTTTTCATAAGGGACCAGCGGAAAATATGTTTCATTCTTGAAATATAGGCATAAAATCTGCTTTCCTGCAATTTTTCTTCCTCCCGATGCAACAAAATCGAAAAAATTCTGCACTTAATATATGGAACTCCTGTTCCGCAAAAAAACTATAACCCGTAAAGTCCACCACCAAACGGATCATGTATTAATTTATTATAAGACTTTTTGCAACAAAAAAACAGTCTTTTTTTGCATGTTCCGCACTTTGCGGGTTATTTTTTATTTTTCCACTTTAAAAATTGTATAAAAAGTTATATACTGTAAATCGGATAGTTATATAAATACAAATTTTTCTTTAAAATATCATTATTTTGATTTGAGGACGGAATATGACGAACGAAATTCAGAAAAGAAATAAAAATTTACATTGGTGGGTGCTTCTTCTTTCGGCAATCTGCGGAATTATAACCGTCGGGTTTGTTGTTTATCAGAACGGCGGAATCTTCACCTATTACGGCGATTATAACTGCCAGCAGATCGCTTTTTATATGCACGCCCACGAACTTGTTACAAGTGGACAGATCGGTTGGGACTGGAACACGGACCTTGGAGTAAACTTCATCGGCGCCTATTCCTTCTATCTTATTTTCAGCCCCTTTTTCTGGATGACCCTTCCCTTTGAAACTTCGATGGTACCCTATCTTATGGCGCCGCTTTTCGTGATAAAATTTATGGTCTGCGCCTTCACCGCATATTTTTATGCCGCAAGATTTGTTAAGGATAAACGCTTTGCGGTCATTGCCGGACTTCTTTATGCGTTCAGCGGATACAGCATTTATAACGTTTTCTTCAACCATTTCCTCGACGTTGTGGCGTTTTTTCCGCTTATTCTCATCGGACTTGAGATGCTCATCACCGAGGATAAACACGGACCTTTTGCCGCGGCGGTTGCGCTCAATGCTGTTGTGAACTACTGGTTCTTCATCGGCGAAGTCGTTTTCACCGTTCTTTATTTCTTCATCCGCATCACCGACAAAAACATTTCCCATAAATTCCGTAGTTTCCTTTTTGTTGCGCTGGAATCCGTAATCGGTCTTTGCGTTGCGGCGGTGGCTGTTCTTCCTTCGGTTCTTGCGATTCTTGATAACCCGAGGACCGGACCTGATAACTTTATCAACGGTTGGAACCTCTGGCTCTATTACAGCGAACAGCGGGTTCCCGCAATCATCGCAAGCTTCTTCTTCCCTCCGGATATGCCTTCGAAGCAGAACATGTTCACCGGACAGGGAGCACAATGGGCTTCCATGGCGGGATGGCTTCCGCTTTTCGGAATGAGCGGCGTTATTGCCTATGTCCGCTGCGTAAAAAACGACTGGCTTAAAAAGATGATAATCGCCTGCTGCATTTTTGCGCTTGTTCCGGTGCTCAATTCCCTTTTTATTCTTTTCAACCATTCGTTCTATGCCCGCTGGTACTATATGTTCATCCTCATGCTTGTTGTTGCAACGGCAAAGGCGCTTGAATCCTCCTCCGAAGTCGGAACGGATTCCGTTGACCTCCGGAAAGGCATCATCCCCTCCATCTGCATTATAGTCGGACTTATCCTCATCCTTTTCCTCACTCCGGTGCATTATAACGACGGAAACTGGGAAATGGGGCTTCTCTATAACGATTCCTGGTTCTTCTTAAGCGCCGGTTTTGCGGTTGTCTGCGCAGTTATAACCGTCCTTCTCTGGTTCATGCAGAACAGAAAATATTACCGGAATCTCCTCGTTCTTCTCACCGCCGGAATCTGCGCGGTTTACGGTTTTGCCTATATCAACCTTGGCTATACCTTTGCCGGCGACCATGACGAAATAATCGAGGACGCTGTCGGGCTTTCGGAGGAGATGGAGATCCCCTATTCCGGAGATCAGTTCGCAAGGGCGGATTTTTATGAATGCTTCGAAAACATGGGGCTTTACTGGAACATTCCGTCCATCCGCTGTTTCCACAGCGTTGTCACCCCTTCCATCATGGAATTTTATCCGACCGTTGATGTTAAAAGGGACGTTTCCAGCAAGCCGGAATACGATCTTTATGAGCTTCGCGCACTTCTTTCAGTAAGATATCTTTATTCCGACGCAGCGGAAACCACCGAAGATTCCAATATCTGCGAGGGATTCAGATATCTTGAAACGGTGAACGGATACCATATTTTTGAAAACAAAAACTATATCCCCATGGGATTCACCTTCAATGAATATATCACCGAGGAACAGTATTATTCCCTCCACGAAACCCAGCGCAGCGAGGCGCTTATCTATTCCATCGTCCTCAACGAAAGCCAGAAAAGACTTTACGGACAGTATCTCCGCCATAATCTTTCCCCGGAAAAGCCCCTTAATTACGATGATTTCAGCGTTGAGGCCGCAAGAAGAAAAAGATCCTCCGCATATAATTTCGAATATGATGAGGACGGTTTTTCCGCAAAAATCTTCCTTTCCTCCGGAAACCTTGTTTTCTTCTCCGTTCCTTATGAGGAAGGCTGGACCGCTTATGTCAACGGAAAAGAAACCGCCATCGAAAAAGTTGATGTCGGCTTCATGGCCGTTTTTGCGGAACCGGGACTCAATGAAATCGTCTTCGTCTATAAAACTCCCGGCCTCGCTCTCGGTGCCGGAATCAGCATTGCCGCAGCCATCGCCCTTGCGGCATATACGGTTTTCTTCCATTTTGAACAGAAGCGCCGCACCGATGATTATAACCTTATGACGGAATATCTCGGCGGAAAGGAAAGCGACGGAGCCGAAACCGAACTTTCTCCGGAAGAGGACCTTACGATAGTCCGCAGTCCAAAGGATGTTCCGCCATATAAGGAATATACCGGACCGCAGGAAAAAATTTTTCCCGAACTTTAAAATCAATGCAACAAAAACGGAAATTTTTGTCACTATTATAATGTAAGGAGGTTTGATAAAATGAAAAAAATCAAAGTTTTAGCTCTTATTTTTGCTTTTGCGGTAATTTTAAGCGGCTGCAGCAGCAGAAATTATGCAAGCGATTCCAAAGCCGAATCCTTTGACGGCGGATACTGGGTCGAAAACGACATGGCCTTTATGCCGGAAGCTCCCATGGAGGAACCGGAAATGGAATACGTAACCGAGGATTCCGCCATCAGCGGAAACTCCTCTTCCATGAATTCTTCCGGAATCCAGATGCCCGCAAACCGCAAGCTTATCCGCACGTTCAATCTTGACGTTGAAACTCTTGAATTCGAAACCTTCCTTTCCGAACTCAAGGCGGAGGTAAGCTCCCTTGGCGGATACATCGAAAGTTCCAGCGTCAGCGGAAATTCCTATAACTATTCCTCCAGCAGGAACGCAAACTTTGTCTGCCGCATCCCTTCCTCAAAGGTCGATGAATTCATCGGAACAGTCGGCGGACTCGGAAACGTTACCTTCAGCTATGAGGACACCACCGACGTCACCCTTAATTACGTTGACACCGAGGCAAGGATCAAATCCCTCCGGACCGAATATGACCAGCTTCTCGAACTTCTTGCGGAAGCGGAAAACATCGATTCCATAATCGTTCTCCAGTCCCGGATTTCCGAAGTCCGCTATCAGCTTGAAAGTTACGAAAGCCAGCTCCGCACCTATGATAATCTTGTTGATTACAGCACCGTCAACCTCAGCATTTATGAGGTAAAACGCGTTACCTCCGCAGAACCGGAAACCCTTTGGGAAAGAATTTCCTCCGATTTCGGCGATAACGTCTATGATATCTGGGTCGGTGCGCAGGATTTCTTTGTATGGTTCGTTGCCAACATTCCCTATTTCATCATCTGGGCGGTAATCATTGCACTCATCGGTTTTGTAATCAGCCGCTGCCTCAGAAACAATAAAAAATGGCAGGAACGCAAAGCCGCAAGAAAAGCAAGAAAAGAATATAAAAAAGCGCAGAAACTTGCGGAAAACAAACCCGCCGAAAACGAAAATCCCGAAGAAAAATAACTGACGCATAAAACCAAAAAAGGCTCCGTGCTCAAATGAGCACGGAGCCTTTTTTATTCTTTATCAGCCGTTGGTTATTATCAGTTTTGCGTTTTCGTCCGGAGCTTCGGAAGTAAATTCGTTTGTCGAACAATAAATATAGACGAACTTTTTGGGTTCAATAACGATGCTTCCGTCACCGGTAAGAACAGGTTCGGCAGCCTGGGAAATATATCTGAAACCGTCTTCAAATTTTTCATCAAAAACATAAACGCTCCATTCGGTTTCTTCCGAATTTTCCGCCCTGAAAATATATTCCGCAGCTTCGCTTCCGCCGAAAACAAGTTCGGTGTAACCTGCGCCGAAAAAACAATCTTTTGCTTCGATGGTTTCAAAAACCTTTTCTTCCGCAGAGCAGGCGGAAAACAACGCAGTCATTATAAACGCCAGAACAAAAGCAATTGTTTTTTTCATTTCCGGTTCTCCTTTCATATTATTTTCGCTTTTCCGGGCAAATATATTTTATTAATGAAAATTTTTTCAATCAAGCACTATTTGTTAACAATTCGGTTTTATTCCGGAATGGAATAAAATCACATTTCCTTTCCCATATAGATTATTCCGCGGCTTCTGCGGAAACCGCGCTTTTTATAAAATTCTTCGTCCTCAAGATTGGTCATGAGCACCGTTTCGCGGATGCCCATTCCTTTGAGCATTCGTTCAAATTCCGCAAGGAGCTCTGTTCCGATTCCCCTTCCGCGAAGTTCGTTTTTCACGCAGAATTCCTTTATGTTGAAAATAACCCCGTCAAAATACTGCTCCTCTTCGCCGAGAATCATTCCGGTTATTCCGGATTCATTATAGGAAACGATTCCGAAAAATCCGCCGTTGTTTATCATCTGGGAAAGGCGTTTTTCGGCGGTTTTCTGTGTCCATTTATCGTACCAGGGGTCGGAATTGAAAGTTTCCGCATAAATTTTTGCAAGCTCGGATGCATCTTCGATGGTGATTTTTCTGTAATCCATTCTTTTCCTCATCTTCCGTTTTTGTTATATAAATATTTTATCCCATATTTCCGCCGCCGTCAACAGCTTTCTGCCAGCCTTCGGTGCGGGAAGAAATATCACCGGCGATTATCAGGTTTTCGTAAACATAGAGGGTAACAAAAGTTTCCGTTTCGCCTTCGATTGGGTAAACGTATTTTTTCACCGTTTTTCCAAGATAGGGTGAAAGATCGAACCCGCCCTGCTTCTGGATTTCATTATATTCCGTAAGGATTTCGTCGAATTCCTCCGGAAGAAGAACTTCCTCCACCGATGAAGGCTCATCAGCCGTTTCAAAGCCTTTTGAAGCCATGTAGGCAATCCGCTCTTTGTTATCCGCAACCCGGCGCGAAATGGATTCTGCGGCGTTTCCGGAGCTTTCAGCGCCGAAGAAAAGGATAACGGCAATTATTGCGGCGATTATAACGCAAAGAGCGCCGAGGATTTTTGTTCTTGATGTTTTTACGGAAGCAGTAAGCAAAGAATCATCTCCGGGATAAAATAGTATGACACCTCATCCGCCGCGGCATACGCCATGCGGCACCTTCTCCTCAGGGAGAAGGCATACGAAAAAGCCCTGTCAATAATATGACAGGGCTTTTTTGATTATTCGGAAAAATTATTCTTTTTCTTCGGTCATCCACTGTTTTGCTTCTTCGATTACAGCCTGTTTGAGGGTTTCATCTCGGAGCTCTTCATAATGGTCGAATTCAAAGGTGAAGGAGCCTCTGCCCTGGGTGGAGGAACGGAGGGAGGTGGTGAAGTCGTGCATTTCGCTCATAGGAACTTCTGCTTCAACTTCGGAATAACCGTCTTCGCCTTCAACGGGGTTCATACCGAGAACACGGCCGCGGCGTTTGTTGACGTCGCCGATGATATCACCGGTGTTGGAATCCGGAACAACAACTTTGAGGTTGCCGATAGGTTCAAGGATTGCGGGACCTGCCTGGGGGATACCTGCTTTATATGCAAGTCTTGCAGCCATCTGGAAGGACATATCGTTGGAGTCAACGGGATGGTAGGAACCGTCAACAAGTCTGCCGAGAACACCAACCATCGGATAACCTGCAAGCATACCGGTTTTGCAAGCTTCGCGGAGACCTTTTTCTACTGCGGGGAAGAAGTTTCTCGGAACGGAACCGCC
>JAFQBT010000048.1 GCA_017399625.1 Oscillospiraceae bacterium | reverse complement strand
CCGATGGAAAGACCTCCCCTTGAGGGGAGGTGTCCGCAACGCGGACGGAAGGGTGTCAATCCCATCCCTTTAAAATCAGTCGACAATCTCTCAAGAATCCCCCCGTCTGCTTCGCAGACACCCCCCTTTAGGCAAGGGGGGCTTTTTATCCGTTCCCTACAGTAACGCGGCGGTTCCAATGAAAAACGGGCATATAAAAAACCGCATATTTTTAAATATTTTGGAAATATTATAAAATATATATTGCAATTCCTACAAAAATGGTATAATATAAAATCCGGCAGACCGAAAGGTCAATATTTTTCAAGGAGGAAACGAAATTTGGAAAAACGTTTTGTCTATGTGGATAACGCCGCAACGACTCCCATCTCCAAAGAAGTTCTCGATACAATGATGCCATGGCTTACCGAAGGCTACGGCAATGCATCAAGCATATATTCAAAAGGACGCGAAGCAGGCTGGGCTCTGAAGAAAGCCCACGAAGATGTTGCAGCCGTCATCGGCGCGGAGCCAAGCGAAGTTTATTTCACTTCCTGCGGTTCCGAATCCGACAACTGGGCGCTGAAAGGCGCAATGCAGACTCTTTCAAAAAGAGGCAAAAAACATATAATCACCTCCGTTTTCGAGCACCACGCAATTCTCCATACCTGCAAGGCGCTTGAAAAACAGGGCTTTGAAGTAACCTATCTTCCCGTTTATGAAAACGGAATCGTAAAACCCGAAGACGTCGAAGCGGCAATCCGTCCGGATACCGGCCTTGTTTCCATCATGTTCGCAAACAACGAAATCGGAACAATCCAGCCCATCGCCGAAATCGGAAAAATCTGCCGCGAACACAAAATCTGGTTCCATACCGACGCTGTTCAGGCAATGGGTCACGTAAAAATCGACGTCAACGAACTGAATGTCGATATGCTCTCCCTTTCAGGACATAAAATCCACGCCCAGAAAGGCATCGGAATGCTTTACGTAAGAAAAGGCGTTCTGCTTCCGAACCTTATTGACGGCGGCGGTCAGGAACGCGGCAAACGCGCAGGTACCGAAAACGTCGCCGCAATCATGGGCTTTGCAAAGGCAATGCAGATCGCGAACGAAAACATCGAAGAGCGCGCCGCAAGAACAAGAAAACTCAGCGACAAGCTCATCGACAACATCCTTAAAATCGAACACACCCGCCTCAACGGCGACAGAGAAAAACGCCTTCCCGGAAACGTGAATATTTCCATCGAGGGAATCGAGGGCGAAAGCCTTCTTCTGAGCCTTGATATGCTCGGAATCTGCGCAAGCTCCGGTTCCGCATGCACTTCCGGTTCCCTTGACCCGAGCCATGTTCTTCTCGCTCTCGGACTTGTTCACGAAACCGCCCATGGTTCTCTTCGCATAAGCCTTGACGACAGCAACACCGAAGAGGACGTTGATTATATCCTTGAAGTCCTTCCCGGAATTGTTGAAAGACTCCGTGCCATGAGTCCCCTCTGGGAAGCTATGATGAAAGGCGAAAACAAAAAAGTAAAAATGATGAAATAAAATACGCCCCTTGTTAAAGGGGAGAGGGTCACATAGCGTAAGCTGTGGCGAGGGGATT
>JAFQBT010000047.1 GCA_017399625.1 Oscillospiraceae bacterium | reverse complement strand
GGTGTCACGCCCATAAGAATAAAGGCGTGACGGAGGAGGGATTATCCCCGACAGGTTGCGATGGTTCCGCAAAATCTGCCGTTTTCGTTTGATATGTACCCCCATTTCTTTGACGGCGCAAAGAAACGGCGGTACCCGTCAAAGAAACGCTTTCCAACCCCTGCTGTTTGCTCCCGCAAACGCTGTCCCCTTCATAAGGGGACTAAAACGCTCCACCAAAAGAACGGTGATTCCGATTCCCGACCGCCATCGTTCAGGCCGACGGCGGTTTTCATTATAGCTTTATTGCCCGGCTATTATTGCAAGGAAGGCTTTTATATAAGGTTATATCCCGCTTTTTCGATGGCTTCGCGGATGGTTTCCTCCGGAATTTCCTCCGTCATTTTAACAACGGCGGTATCATGGAGGCAGGATGCGGTTGCTTCCGCAACGCCCGGAAGCGCTTCGAGAGCTTCCCTGACGTGGGCTTCGCAATGGGCACACATCATTCCGGAAATTTTATAGGTTTTTTCGATTATTGCGGGTGCGGGTTCAGTTTCCGGAATTTCTGCCGGTTCTTCCGGGAGTTTTTCGTTTTCTTCCGGATTGAATCCCCTCGCCACTTCGTGGCCCTCTCCCCTTTGACAAGGGGCGCTTTCGGTCTCCGCAGATTCGGCGCTTTCGGTTTCCGGAGATTCGGCAGGTTCCAGTTCGGACGGAACGTCGGCGTTCAGAATTACGCTTTTGCGTTTTTTGTCATGCTTCGGATTGAAGATATCAACAAGGTTGAGCCGGAGAGCGTTCGTTACAACGCAGAAGCTGGAAAGGCTCATGGCGGCGGCGCCGAACATGGGGTTCAGTTCAAGACCGAAGGCGACAAACGCACCGGCCGCAACGGGGATTCCGATGGAGTTATAGATAAACGCCCAGAAAAGATTCTGGCGGATGTTCCGGAGAGTTGCTCTGCCGAGGGCGATTGCCGCAGGCACATCGGAAAGGCGGCTTTGCATAAGGACGATATCCGCGCAGTCAATGGCAACGTCGGTTCCGGCGCCGATGGCGATTCCGATATCCGCGCTTGCAAGTGCGGGAGCATCGTTTATTCCGTCGCCGACCATTGCAACCCTGCCTTTTTCGGCAAAGCGGTGCACCGCTTTTTCCTTTCCTTCCGGAAGAACTCCGGCAATGACCTCGTCAACGCCCACCTCTGCCGCAATAGCTTTTGCGGTGCGCTCGTTGTCGCCGGTGAGCATCACGGTATGGATTCCCATATTTTTAAGGCGGGAAACCGCATCGCGGCTTTCCTCCTTGATAACGTCCGCAACGGCGATTATTCCGAGGAATTTTCCGTTTCCGCTGAAGAAAAGAGGGGTTTTCCCCTGTTTGGAAAGTTCCCTTGCCTTTTCCTCAAGTTCCTCCGGAACGGGAGAAGTTGTTTTTATAAAATCAGGATTTCCGCCGAAAACGGAAATTCCGCCGAGGATTCCGGCAACTCCGTTACCAGGAAGTGCATAGAAATTCGAAACTCCCGCAGGGCGGATATCCATTTCCGCGGCTTTGCGGAGGATTGCCTTTGCAAGGGGATGTTCGCTTTTTTCCTCGATGGCGGCGGCGATTTTCATCAGCGCGGTTTCGGAAACTTCCTCCGCAGGAAGAATATCCGTAACGGCGGGTTCGCCTTTTGTGATGGTTCCGGTTTTGTCCATCACAACAATTTCGGTTCTGCCCGCTTCCTCAAGGGATGCGGCGGTTTTATAGAGGATTCCGTTCTTTGCGCCGACTCCGCTTCCGACCATGATGGCAACGGGAGTTGCAAGTCCGAGAGCGCAGGGGCAGCTTATGACAAGGACGGAGATTCCTCTTGCAACGGCAAAACCGACCGTTTCGCCGAGAATGAGCCAGACTGCGGCGGTGAAAAGCGCAACGGTGATGACCACCGGAACAAAAACTCCGGAAACCTTATCCGCAACTTTTGCGATGGGGGCTTTTGTTGCGGCGGCGCCTTCGACCATTTTTATTATCTGGGAAAGGGTGGTATCTTCGCCGACCCTTGTGGCTTCGCATCTGATGAATCCGCTCTGGTTGATGGTTGCGGCGGAAACGGCGGAGCCGGCGGTTTTATCAACCGGGATGCTTTCTCCGGTAAGGGCGGCTTCGTTCACCGCAGTTTCGCCTTCAAGTACAATTCCGTCAACGGGAATGCTTTCGCCGGGACGGACAACAAAGATATCGCCTTTGCGGACCTCGCCGATTCCTACGGAAACCTCCTCCCCTTCCCGGATAACCGTTGCGGTTTTCGGCGCAAGGTTCATAAGGGAGCGGAGGGCATCGGTTGTTTTTCCCTTCGAACGTGCTTCGAGCATTTTTCCGACGGTGATGAGCGCCAATATCATTGCGGCGGATTCAAAATAAAATTCGTGGAGATAATGGTGCGCCCCTCCGATGTTTCCGGAAACCGCCTCCGCGCTCATGGCAAAAAGCGCATAGGTGCTGTAAACAAAGGAAGCTCCGGAACCCAGGGCAACAAGGGTATCCATATTCGGAGCCTTATGGAGCAGACCTTTAAAGCCGCTTATGAAAAATTTCTGGTTTATGACCATTACAATTCCCGCAAGAATCATCTGGGCAAGACCGATGGCGATGCAGTTTTCCGAAAGAAAAGCCGGAAGCGGCCAGCCCCACATGGTGTGACCCATGGAGATATACATCAGAACCGCAAGAAATCCGATGGATGCGATAAGGCGCTTTTTGAGCACCGGGGTTTCCTTATCCTCCAGCGCATCGGTTTTTTCTTCGGCGGTTTTTACGGAATCGGCGCCTTTGAGCGAAGCGCCGTAGCCGGCTTCCTCCACCGCGGCAATTATTTTTGCGGAATCGGCGCTGCCTTCAACCCCCATGGAATTTGTGAGGAGACTTACGGAGCAGGAGGTTACTCCCTCCACCGCGGAAACCGCCTTTTCAACTCTTGCGGAGCATGCGGCGCAGCTCATTCCGGTTACGTTATATTGTTCCATTCATTACCTTCTTTCTGCCGGAAACCGGCAAAACAGGGCATTTTGCGGAGTTTTTCCGCCATTACCCCATTATCCTTATTATTATAACATATTTATAATAAAAAGCAACGGGGAATTTAAGGGACTGCAAAAAAGGAAGCCTCCCTTTGCATGGGGGTCTTTCGTTTTTTTGAAGTGCACTCGCGGGCTAAAAGTGTGCTTCAATAGCAATATATGCATTTTTTTTACGCGAAGTTACAGGGTAACGAGATTGTAAACACCGACGGAGTCTGCAATTTTTTCCTCACGGGTGTGGCAGGTGAGGAGCAGTGATTGCTGTCCCTCTGCGGCAAGTGCCGCGAGGATTCGGATGGCTTGCTTCAGGCGTGCGTCGTCGGTGTGGGCAAAGCTCTCGTCCATGACGAGCGGCACCTTTTCGTCCTTGCAGAGCAGGTCGGCAAGGGCAAGGCGCAGGGCAAAGTATGCGCTCTCGCGCGTACCCTTGGAGAGGAATGCCGCATCGTGTGCGCCGCCCTCCGAGAGGTAGGTCATCGCCATCTCGCCGTCAATGCCAAGCTCGCTGTATTTGCCGTCGGTCAGCACGGAGAGCAGCTTGCCTGCGTATTCGGCAAGGCGCGGAGAAACGCGGCGGCGCAACCCCTGCGAGGCGTTTTCAATGGCGCGGACGGCAAGCTCGGCCGCCGCATAGCGCGTTTTTGCCTCGGCTTCCTTTTTGGTCAGCTCGTCAAGCGTTGCTTTGATGCGCGCGGGGGATTCCACGGTGGCATGCAGAGCGGCAAGTGATTTTTCCAGATCGCCGCGCTTGATCTCGAGTGCGGCGATCGCGTTCTCGCAGAAATCGCGCTTGCGGCTGTACTCGGTGATGTCCAGCTTTTCAAAGACCGAGAGATCCTCAAATGCGCTGAGCAGTTTTTCGACCGCTTCGCGGTCGTATGCTGCGGTGGCATGCTCCAGCTCGGCAATGCGGTCGGAGAGCAGGCTTTCCTTTTCGGAAAGTGCGCGCTCCTCGGTGATGTAGCTTTCTACGGCGGC
>JAFQBT010000046.1 GCA_017399625.1 Oscillospiraceae bacterium | reverse complement strand
TGAGCGGAACATCGCCGGTGCCCGGAGGCATATCGACAAACATATAGTCAACGTCGTTCCAGACAACGTCCTGCCAGAACTGTTTTACAGTTCCCGCAATAACCGGTCCGCGCCATACAACGGGTTCGGTTTCGTCCTGGAGAAGAAGGTTTACGGACATAACTTCGATTCCGGTTTTGGAAAGTTCCGGAATGATTCCGGCTGCGGAACCGGTTGCTTTGTTTGTGATTCCGAAAGCCTTCGGAATTGAAGGACCGGTTACGTCCGCATCGAGAACGGCGGTTTTATAGCCTTTTTTCTGCATATTAGCGGCAAGAAGAGAGGTAACGAGAGATTTGCCTACGCCGCCTTTTCCGCTTACAACTCCGATGACGTGCTTGATATCGGAAAATTCGTTCTGGTCAACAAGAAAGCTTTCCGGAGCCTGTCTTGAAGAACAGTTCTGACCGCAATGTTCGCAGTCGTGATTGCATTCGCTCATAATATATATCTCCTTTTCGGTAATATTCGTACATTATAGTATAACACTTTCTCCGCGGAAAGTTAAGATGTTAAAAAATTATTTTTATTTTTAAAAATAATGTCGCTTTTTGTAACAATTTGTGCTATAGTAAATTTATTAATGATGTTTTTTAGGAGAGTGTTTAAATTGGCTGCAACAGCTGTTTTCGGCGTCGCATTTGTTGACGTAAAAGGTTTCCCCTTCGGAAAATATATTCCCACCGGCACAAACCTCGGTAACGTAAAAATTGTTCATGGCGGTGTTTCCCGCAACGTTTGCGAAGATTTTGCAAACGTCGGAATGCCCGTTGATTTTGTAAGCGTTGCGGACCATACCCCAATCGGACTCGACGTTGTTGACCATCTCCAGAATATCGGAGTCGGAACCGATCATATTACAATGGTGCCCACCGGCGGAATTGGAATGTGGCTTGCGGTTATGGATGAAAAAGGCGACCTTGCCGGTTCAACTTCCCAGATGCCCGACCTTGACGCTCTTGAATCTTTCATCGGAGCAAAAGGCGAAGAAATTGTAAAAAATTGTGAAAACATTGTTCTTGAAATCGATACAAACGAGGCAATTGCAGAAAAAGTTCTTTGCCTTGCTGAAAAATATAATAAAAAAGTCTATGTTATAGTCGGTAACCTCAGCGTTATCGGAAAACGCCCCGATTTCCTCAGCAGAGTTGACTGCTATATCTGCAACGAGATCGAAGCGGGAAAATTCTTTGAAATGAATCTTGCGGAATATTCTCCCGAACAGATGCTTGAGGTTGTAATTGAAAAATCCGCGGAACTCAAAGTTCCTTCAATGGTTGTAACAATGGGCAAAGACGGTGCTGTTTTCTTTGACAGCCGTACCTGCGAAAAAGGCCATTGCCCCTGCAACCCCTGCAACCTTGTTGATACAACGGGCGCAGGCGATGCCTTCCTTTCCGGAACCGTTATGGGCCTTACAAGAGGTTACAGCCTTGAAAAAGCGGTTAAAGCCGGAACTTTCCTTGCTTCCGCAACCATCCAGGTTGCAGAAAGTTCCTGCCCGAAGAACCCGAAGTTCTTTGATCAGTTCGAGAATTGATTTTTTCAGAAAATAACGTAGGCAGACGGATGAATCCGTCTGCCTTTTTGATTAAGGAGGAAGATTTATGAATTTTGAGGAACTTTATCAGATAAAAGACGAAATTGAACAGATAAACAGAACTTATGACATTTTTGACGAGGAGCACCGCCTTTGTTCAAAATCCGCAAGGGTTGAATTCCTCACAACGGTTAAATATATCGAAAAATATCTCCGCCCGGGAATGAAAATTCTTGATATCGGTGCGGGCGCCGGCGCTTACAGCCTTTATTTTGCCGAAAAAGGCTACGAAGTTTCCGCTCTTGAACTTGCGGATAACAACATTGCCGCCTTTCGCAGAAATATAAAACCGGAACATAAAATCGGGCTCACTCAGGGCAATGCCGTTGACCTTTCCTGCTATCCGGACGAAAGTTTTGATATCGTTTTGATGTTCGGTCCGCTTTATCATCTTCACAGCGAAGATGACCGGCAGAAAGCAATAGCCGAAGCAAAGCGCGTTGCGAAAAAGGACGCTGTTCTTTTCTTTGCGTTCATCGGAAACGATATGATTTTCATCACCGAGCTCAATTACGATTCAAATTATATAAAAACCGGAGATTTTGACCAGGAGACTTTCAAGATGGACGACTTCCCTTTCGTTTTCCATACTCTTGACGGCTGCAGGAAAATCCTCCGTGACGGCGGAATAGAAATCCTCCGCGAAGTTGCTTCCGACGGCGTTTCGGAACTTATGGCGGAAAAAATCAACAAGCTCGACGACGAAGATTACGAAACCTATCTCCGCTATCACTGGTATTGCTGTGAAAAACCGGAGATGCTCGGCAGGAGCAACCATCTGCTTTTTGTTGGAAAGAAGTGAAAAAAATGAAAACCATTGCAAAACTTACGGATAAAAACATTCTTGGGCTTGATGGAATTTCAAACGCCGAGCCGCGATATACTTCAAGAGCGGTTCTGCGGAATTCCGAAGGAAAATTTGCCGTCATGCTTATGAAAAAAGTCGGCTTCCAGCTTCTTCCCGGAGGAGGAATTGACCCCGGCGAGGACGAAATTTCCGCTTTGAAAAGGGAAATTCTTGAGGAAACCGGCTGTTCCTGCGATTACATAAAAGAGATCGGAATTGTTGAGGAAAACCGCGCACATTGCGATTATACGCAGATTTCAAATTATTATTTTGTCCATACAAACGGCAAAATTGCCGAAATAAGCCTTACCGAAGGTGAAAAAAGTACAAAAACCGAGGTGCAGTGGCTCGGTTTTGATGAAGTTTACCGCCTTATCACGGAATTTGTTCCGAAAACGGAGCAGCATAAATTTCTTCGGGCAAGGGACTGCGCCGTTCTTGAAACGGTCAGAAATTCCTTTTCCGATTATGCCACTCTTCTCCACTGCATGAAAAAATCCACCTGGGAAGAGCGGAAAAACAGGGAATTCTGGGGCAGGCGGAACATCGAAACGGAAGGATTCATCCATTGTTCCCAGCCGGAATATTTCTGGCGTGTTGCGCCGAATTTTGACGGAATCAAAGACGAAATGGTGATTCTCTGCATCGATGAAAACAAGCTTTCCGCAAAGGTCAGATACGAGGACGGCGACGGCTGCGGAAGAAGCTATCCCCACGTTTACGGATTGATAAACAATTCTGCAGTAACGGCTGTTCTTCCCTTTCTGTGCGACGAAAACGGCTGGGTGAAAAATCCGGAGCTTGAAATTTTCGAGGATAAATAGAAATGGAAATTGTAAAAATTGAAAACAAAACTTTTTTAAAAGAAAAACTTATTGATTTTGCAGAAAACTGTTCATGGGAAGCAGAAAAACACCTTGCTTTTATCCTTAAAGAAAATAATTTTCTTGAATGGGAAGCGGTTTTTGCCGCGGTTGAAGATGGCGAAATAATCGGATTCTGTACCTTTTTGGAAACAGATTATTATCCCGAAAACAGATATTCCCCTTGGATAAGTTCGATTTTTGTTGACGAAAAATTCCGCGGAAATAAAATCAGTTTTAGACTTATTGAAAATACAATTGAATATGCAAAAATGCAAAGTTTCAAGAAGGTTTACATCCCTTCGGATATGATTGGTTTTTATGAAAAATGCGGTTTTATAAAAATTGATGAACTTGTAAATTACGGCGGAGATACAGACAATATTTTCGTCAAAGAAATATTGTAACACCTCATCCGTCAGCTTCGCTGACACCTTTTGCTCAGCCGCAGACGGCAGACCCCTCTGTCTGCTGCGCAGACATCTCCCCTAACAGGGGAGTCTCCTCAAGGGGAAGGCTTATTCATACTTGAAGATTGACATTTCTTATGTTATTATATAGATTAGATTAATTTTGACCGGAGGATTTTTCAAATGATTGGTGCAATAATCGGCGATATCGCCGGAAGCATATATGAATTCAGCAACATAAAAACAACCGATTTCCCCGTCATCGGCGAAGATTGTTTTTTCACCGATGATACTGTTATGACCATTGCGGTTGCGGAAGCCCTTATCAAAGGCGGCAGAAACGAAGCAAAAACCGAAAAAGAAATGGTAAAGGCCTTCAGAAAATACGGAAAGCTCTATCCCGATGCCGGATACGGTTTCCGCTTTTCCGAATGGCTCTCCTCTTCCGACCCGAAGCCTTATAACAGCTTCGGAAACGGAAGCGCAATGCGCGTTTCCCCGGTTGCGTGGTATTTCCACAGCCTTGAAAAGGTTGAAAGATTCGCGGAAATAAGCGCAAAGGTCACCCATGACCACGAAGAAGGAATCAAAGGCGCAAAAGCCACCGCCGCCGCAATTTTCCTTGCAAGAAACGGCAGACCGAAGGATTACATCAAGCGCTACATCGAGCTCAAATATAAATACGATTTCAGCAAAACTCTTGATGAAATCCGCCCGACCTATGAATTTGACGAAACCTGCCAGGGAACCGTTCCGGTTGCGCTCCAGGTTTTCTTCGAAGCGGAAAGCTTTGAGGATACCCTTCGGAAAGCAATTTCCATGGGCGGCGACAGCGATACCCTTGCGGCAATTGCCTGCTCCGTTGCGGAAGGTTTTTATCCCGTTCCCACGGAAATCAAAGAACGAGCACTGACCAAACTCGACAAAAAACTTTTGAGCATGCTCAAAAAATGGGATGAGGACCTCAGCGTTTCCTCCAATCCTTTTGAGCACCGGGACATCATGCTTTATGCGGACTATCTGCTTAAAAACCCCCATACCGAACGCAAAACCATTCATCACAACGATACCAACCAGGATTACGTTGTTCCGGAATATGACGAAACCATGTTCAACTTCATCCGCGATGCAGTTGCTTCCGAAAGAATCCGCAGCGATTATGCCCAGATCCTTGCAAAGCATAATATCAGAAGCCATCAGGACATGGTCTGCGAAGTATGCGACGCTTCCGAAGTTCTTCTTGAAGCCATGCTCACCGTTATTATCTATGGCGAAAGAGTTAAACCCGGCAACGTCGCCTGGGCAGCGGAGGACGGAATCCTCGGCGATATCATGTTCTATCTCCGCAAAAAACAGGAAGAGGAAAACGAAGAATGACCCCGAAGGAAGTTGTAACCGGATTTTTTACCGAAGGCTACTCCAACAAAAACTATGATTTTGTAATGGAACGCGTTGCGGAAGATTATATTGACCACAGCCCCGCCGGAGCGAAAAGCAATTCCGATACCGTGGGAATACTGAAAATTGTTGCGGAGCAATTTTCAGATTTGAAAGCGGACGTCATCGATATTTTTTCCGAAGGAAATATGGTTTCCTCAAGGATTCGTTTTTCGGGGAAACACACCGGAATCTGTATGGGTATTTCCCCCACCGGAAAGGATATTTCTTTCGAGGCTCTTGAAAACTTCAGGGTTGAAAACGGAAAAATAACCGAATCCTGGGGATATTGGCCGGATAAGGAAATCGAAGCAAAACTTCTTGCTGAATAACAAAAAAAGACCCGCTCCGCGGGTCTTTTTTTGTTTTACAAATAATATATCATATTTATGCAGTCCGGAAGATTTTCATCAACATATCCGCTGTCCCGGAAGCCGGCTTTTTCATAAAGTTTTATCGCCGGGATATCTTCTTTTTTCACGCAGATTTCAACTTGATCAAAACGCCCTTCCGCCCTCAGAAAATCAAGAATCAGCGCAAGCGCTTTTGTTCCGTATCCCATGTTCTGGAAATTTTTATCTGTCATGAACTGCTGCAAATCATAGCCGAAAGGCTCATCTTCAAAATCTTTTACAAGAGCAAGTCCGATTATTTTTTCGTCCTCAGCAATTCCGAAAAGATGCGGATTCAGATTTTTATAGATTTTTGCCCGCCTTATTATTCCTGAAGCGCTGTCGAGAAAGCTTTTCTGTTCTTCCGCAACTTCAAGTTTTTCGGCTTCTGCTACGTTATTTTCATTTATATCCGTAAGATGTATCATCGTCATTCCTCCGGATTCAGGCTTTTATCTTATTGAGTTTTTCCATTGCCGCGAACATCAGAAGAAGAATCGCCCCGAGATAAAAAGGCAGAAGTCCTGCGGAAATACGGTTTGCAATTATTCCAAAAACCGGCGGCATGAAGCAGCTTCCGATATAGGCGCAGGCCATCTGGACGCCGATTATTGCCTGGGATTTATCCGCGCCGAAATGCGCCGGAGTTGAATGGATCACGCAGGGATAAACCGGCGCACAGCCAAGTCCAACAAGAACGATTCCCGCCATGGCTGTTTTTTCGCCGAAAGGCAGAAGCATCGCCGCAACGCCGACGGCAATTATTGCCTGACCGAGGCGGATCATATTTTTATCATTCATTTTATATGTGACGAATCCGCTGATTCCCCTGCCGACGGTTATTCCGGTATAGAACAAAGTTGCAAGACCGGCGGCGGTTTCTTCGGAAATTCCGAATTCCATTACGAGGAAACTGCTTGCCCAGAGTCCCGCGGTGCTTTCAAGTGCGCAATAGCAGAAAAACGCAAGCATGACTTCCCTTGCGCCGGGAATCGCAAAAATCTCCCGGATTGAAAGAGCCTTCGGCTTTCCGGCGGTTTTCTCCGGAGCTTTTTCCTCCTTCCAGAGCGGAAGAGTAAGGAAAAGAACTGCGGTAAGGATAACCTGGAGAACCGAAACCCAGCGGTAACCGAGATTCCAGCCTCCGTCCGTCATTGCCGCCGCAAGAATATAGGGTCCTGTGGAAGCGCCGATTCCCCACATGCAGTGGAGCCAGCTCATATGGCGGCTTGCATAATGCACCGCGGCATAGTTGTTGATGGAAGCATCGACCCCGCCTGCTCCCAGACCGTAAGGAATTGCAAGCACGCAGAGCATAAGAAATGAATCGCTGACCGAAAAACCGAAAAGCGCCGCGGCCGTCAGCGCAACGCTCACTGCCGTGACTTTTCCTGTTCCGAAGCGCTTTGTCATTCTGTCACTCATAAGGCTGGAAGCAATTGTTCCGAAGCAGATTATCATGGAGATTATTCCCGCATAGGAAACCGGAACGCCGAATTCAAGCTGCATGGTCGGCCATGCTCCGCCGAGAAGTGCATCCGGAAGACCGAGACTTATAAATGATATATAAATTATCGCAAGAAGAAAACTTGCCAAAAAAAATCGCTCCTTTTTTGCATAATGCCTATCCATTATAGCACATCTGTCAACCGCCTCGGTTTTACCGTTGGTTGAGAAAATTGTTGAATAACTTTCTTGCCGGTGTCTTCAAAACCGGCGGAAAGGGTGTTATCATATAACCACGGTACCGAAATAAAAACGGAGATGATTTTATGAAATCGAACATCAGTGAAAATATAAAACTTTTCCGCAAGGAGAAAAATCTTACCCAGGAGCAGCTTGCGGAAGCCATGGGAGTTTCCGTCGGAGCGGTTTCAAAATGGGAAAACGGCGCTTCCGCACCGGAACTTTCGCTTATCATGGAGCTTGCGGATTTTTTTGAAACATCGGTGGATTCCCTTCTGGGGTTCAGCCTCCGGAACAATTCCGCGGCGGAAACGGCGGAAAGGCTCCGCATAATGCGTTCGCAGAAGGATTATACGGATGCTTTTTCCGAGGTTGAAAAGGCCGTTCAGAAATTCCCGAACAATTTTGACGTTGTTTATCAGAGCGGCGGGCTTCTTTATTTCCTCGGTCTTGAAAAGGACGACAAAAAAGCCGTGCTCAGATCAAAGGAACTTCTTGAGCACGCGCTCACCCTTATTGACCAGCCCCATGCTCATAACGTGGGAAAAAGCGATATTTATGACGACCTTTCCGGAATCTGCTTCATCCTTGATGAATGTGAAAAAGGGCTTGATATGCTAAAGGACCACAACGAAGGCGGCGTTTTCAACGCGGAAATCGGCTATGAGCTCGCTTCCTCCTTCAAACGATACAACGAAGCTCTGCCCTATCTTTCCGATGCGCTTGTTGTAAATCTTACGAATCTTTTCAAATGCGTAATCGGTTTTGCAAACGTTTATGAAAGCCGCGGCGAATCTGAAAAAGCCTTTGATGCGCTGAGAACCTGCTCCGAAATCAACGAAATGTTCCGCGTTCCGGGAACGGTTTCCTATCTTGATAAGGGAAGCATCGTTCTGCTTACCGCCTGCGCCCAGATGTGTGAAAGCATAAAAAACGCGGAAGGAATCCGCAGATATCTTCTTGAAGCAAAAAAAGTTGCGGAAAATTTTGATTCCGCTCCGGACGATTCCGCAAAAAACGTAAAATTTTATGAAAAGGATATTCCCGCTTCCGCCGCGGACGATTTCGGCGAAACCGCAATGGATACAGTCGAAAACGTTATAAAATGGGAAATGGAAAAATATCCTGAAACTTATGAAATCTGGCAGGAGATAAAGAAGAATGGATAAAAAACTTCTGCGAAGGCAATTCACTTTACAGTTCCGGAGGGGCAACAAATTAAATTTTTCCGTCGCCATGACGGCATATATACTGCAGGTTTTTGTGAACCTTATGATATCCTGGCTTTTACAGCAATTTATAGATACATCCGCCGGAATTGATACCGGCTTTTCTCTTCAGAATCTGATATTTCTTTCAACAGTAATGGTTGCGCTGCTTACCTTCTGCGCGGCGCTTATATATTTTACGAAACCGAAATTTATATCAAAGGCAATGCGTCAATATAAGGACTTTGCTTTTTCTGAACTTACCCGAAAAGGGATTTTCGCCTTTTCAAAGGAAAACACCGCAACCTATATTTCCGCTTTTTCCAATGACGCCGCTTCAATCGAGCAGAACTATCTTCTTAATATTTTCAATCTTGTATTGGAATCTTTGCTTTTCCTCGGTGCAATAGTGATGATGCTCTGCTACAGCCCAATTCTTACTGCCGCAGCGATTGCTTTTGTTCTTTTGCCAGTTGCCGCTTCTTTTATCACCGGTAACCGTGTTGCTGAAGCGGAAAAGGAAGTTTCCGAAAAAAACGAAAGTTTTATGTCTGTTCTGCGCGACGGGCTTTCAGGTTTTTCTGTTATCAAAAGTTTCAAGGCAGAAGCCGCAGCAATAAAGCTTTTTACAGAAAGCAACAAAAATGTTGAGGAATCAAAATGCCGCCGAAAAAAACTCGGAACCGTTCTTCAGATGCTCGGAACCGGAGCCGGACTTATTTCCCAGTTCGGAATTTTTATTCTGTGTGCATATTTTGCGGTCAGCGGAAAAGACGGAATAACTCCCGGGGTCGTTATGATATTCATGCAGCTTATGGGAATTGTTACAGAATCAATAGAAGCCATTCCGGAAATGCTTGCAAACAGAAAATCAGCTGAGGCTCTTATAGACAAAATGGCAGAAACCATATATTCCAATACCCGGGAAGAGGGAGCTTCCGTACCGGCAGTACTTAAAGATGGAATCGAAATATCCGACCTTTGCTTTTCATACGACGGAAAAGAGGACGCCCTCAAAAATATCAATTTTAAATTCGAAGCCGGAAAAAGCTATGCGGTTGTTGGTTCTTCCGGAAGCGGAAAATCAACTCTTCTGAATCTTTTATCCGCAGGAAATTCCGAATATTCCGGAAAAATCACCTATGACAAAACAGAACTCCGGGATATCGGCGGCAATTCGCTTTATGACATTATTTCCATCATTCAGCAAAATGTTTTTATTTTTAACAGCTCAATAAAAGATAATATAACCATGTTCCGGAATTTTAGTGAAGCGGATGTAAAAAACGCCGTTGAACTTTCCGGACTTTCAGAACTTATTTCCGAACGCGGCGAAAATTTTCTTTGCGGAGAAAACGGAAACGGTCTTTCCGGCGGGGAACGCCAGAGAATTTCAATCGCAAGAAGCCTTCTTCACAAAACTCCCGTTCTCCTTGTTGACGAAGCCACTGCTGCTCTTGATAAGGAAACTTCATTCCGGATATTCAATACTCTTCTTTCCCTTGGCGGACTTACAAAAATTATCGTAACGCACGCCCTTGACGAAAACCTTCTTAAAAAATACGACTGCATCCTCGCAATGAAAAACGGCGTAATTTTTGAGCACGGAACTTTCGGCGAACTTATGGAACGCAAAGAATATTTTTATTCGCTCTTTACCGTTTCGCAATAAAAAAACGCTCCCTTCCCGGAGCGTTTTTTTATGTATTTCTGTATGCGCGTTTTTCGGTGATGAGGACCATTTCGTTGAGATGGGAAACAACGAATTTCTGCGCCTCTTCGCTGTAATAATTCTTGCTGTATTCCCGGTAGTATTTGTTGATTTCCCAGAAATTTTCGATTCCGATTTTTATTCCCGCTTCCGTTGGAACGCGGTTCATGCTTCCGGTTTTTTCGTCGAAGGAAAGCTTTAGGTATCCGTTTTCGAGCAGATATTTTGTGATCTGGACCGGATAAATCTTTTCTCTTCCGCCGGCTTCGTTTATCCGCTTTGCAAGAAGCTTTACGCCCACCGGGTCCTTTGTGATCTCGATTTTTTCAAGTTCTTCCGGTCTGAAACCGTGGCGTCGGATTTTCATTTCCTCGTCGAATTTTGTGTTGATTATATCCGAAAGCTTTTTTGCAGAAAGAAGAGTTTCAAGACTTGTGAAAGCCTTTGCATAAATTCCGCCGCATTCTCTGAGAATCGGAAAATCAAGGCGCTTCCATTCCTCAACTTCAAATTTATAATAATCCATTCCGTAGTTAACGGAAGGGATATTTTCGATTTCTTCCCTTTTGACTGTCTGCGCATTGCAGATTTTTCCGTAAAAGCGGATGCAGCCGTCGTCATCTCCGAAGGTACCTTCCGGAAGATAGAGCGCAATATACTGCACCGGAAGCATGTTCTTCGGAACAACCGCCACCGGAATATGATAGAATCTTTCGCTGTAGTTGACTTCGAACTGTTTTTCACTTTTTACAGTTCCGATAAGCACCTCGTGTTCCAAAATTTTCACCCGCTTAATATTTCCTCAAGGTTAAGATATTCCATTTATTTATAATAGTCAAGTTTGCGGAATGTTTTTGGTGAATATGCACACTAATTTGTCTTTTGATTTGTAAAAAACACCGAAAAAGTATTATTTTTCAACAATTTTAGCTTTTACTTACAAAATTCGTTAATTTTTACCCAATAAAAGTTATAATTTTGTAGAATTTGAACAAAAAGGCTTGAACTTTTAAAAAAACAGCGATATTATAACAATGTATTTAATAATTATGCAGATCCATTTTGTTATCAAAAAATTGGGGGCGTCTTTTATGAAGGTTCTTGAAGAAAGAATTATTAAAGATGGAATTGTTCGTGCCGGTAATGTCCTGAAGGTTGATTGTTTTCTGAATCACCAGATGGACGTTTCTCTTTTTCAGGAAATGGCTCTTGAATGGAAAAAACGCTTTTCCGGAAAAAAAATAAACAAAATTCTTACTATTGAAGCTTCCGGAATTGCAATCGCAGCAATCGTTGCAACTGCTTTTGATAATTGCCCGGTTGTTTTTGCAAAAAAGACCGAAAGCCTTAACGTTGACGGTGCAGTTTATTCTTCCAAAGTTACTTCCTTTACCAAAAAACGTACTTATGATGTTTTTGTAAGCCAGAAATATCTTTCTCCCGAAGACCACATTCTTATCGTTGATGATTTCCTCGCTGTCGGAAGCGCGCTCAACGGACTTATTGATATTGTAAATCAGTCCGGCGCAACCGTTGAAGGACTTGGAATCGCAATTGAAAAAGGTTTCCAGGGCGGCGGAGATGCACTCCGTGCAAAAGGCTTCCAGCTTGAATCCCTTGCAATCGTCGAAAAACTCGATGCCGAAAACAACGTAATCGAATTCCGCAAAAATTGATAAAAACGCATAGAAATATGCTTTTTTATAAAACCGCTTTTTTTGAAAAGCAAAAATTTAGGAGGAAAAACATGAAAAAACTTCTTGCACTTATCCTTGCACTTGTTATGGTTCTTTCTTTCGCAGCTTGCGGCGAAACCCCTGAAGAACCCGAAAATCCCGAAACCCCTTCCGAAGGCGAAGAACTCACCGCCGAAAACATCAAAATCGGTTTCATCCATGTAAGCGACCCTTCCGATATGGGCTACACTTACAACCATGACCTCGGAACCTGGAAAATGGCTGAAAACCTCGGCATTTCCGAAGACCAGATCATCAACAAATACAACATCGGCGAAGATGAAGGCTGCGCAACCGCTATTGAAGAGCTTGTTGAAGCTGGATGCGATATCATTTTTGCAACTTCTTTCGGTCACGGCGATTATATGACCGAAGCAGCAGCAAACCATCCCGAAATCGAATTCTGCCATGCAACCGGCGCACAGGCAGCAGGTTCCGGACTCTCCAACTATCATAACTACTTCACTTCCATCTACGAAGCACGTTATCTTGCAGGCGTTGCAGCAGGTCTTAAGCTCAACGAAATGATTGAAAACGGCACCATCACCGCCGACGAAGCAGTTATCGGTTACGTTGCAGCATTCTATTTTGAAGAAGTTATCTCCGGCTTCTCCGCTTTCTATCTTGGCGCACGTTCCGTTTGTCCTTCCGCAACCATGATCACTCTTAAAGCAGACTCCTGGTCCGACCCGGTTAAAGAAGGTCAGATCGCACAGTCCCTTATCGACCAGGGCGCAGTAATCATCAGCCAGCATTCCGATAACCCCTCTCCCGCAACTACCGCAGAAGCAGCAGGTCTTTTCCATTGCGGCTATAACTCCGATATGGCAGAAGCAGCTCCCAAAGCTTCCATCATCTCCGCCCGCGCAGATTGGTCCATCTATCTCACCTATGCCGTAGAATGCGTTCTCAACGGTGAAGAAATTGCAACCGACTGGTGCAAAGGTTTCAGCGAAGGCGCAAACTTTGTAAGCCCCCTCAACACCGCTGTTGCAGCTCCCGGCACTCAGGAAAAACTTGATGAAATCGCAGCAGGTCTTGTTGACGGTTCCGTTCACGTATTTGCAGGTCCCTGGACCGGTGTTCACGTATGGACCGGTGAAGCTTTTGAATGTGCTGAAGGCGAATGGGTTGATGAATCCAAAGATCAGTCCGCTCCCTATTTCGGCTATATCCTTGAAGGCATTACCCGCCTTGACGCATAATTAATTTTTTAAAAAAGGGGTCGTTTTAACCGGCGACCCCTTATTTTGCTTTTTTCCGGCAGTGAAAAAACGGATGGGGATTTTTCATCCGCTTTTTGACTTTCGGAAAATTCTGTTTTTCTGAAGGTCATTCAAACGATAATTCTGTCACTTTGAGGAAGGTGATTTTTTGGAAACTGCTGCAATACAGCTTAAAAATCTCACCAAAACATTCGGAAAGGTTGTCGCAAACGATAAGGTAAGCCTTGAGATCCGCCACGGCGAGATCCTTGCGCTTCTCGGTGAAAACGGAAGCGGCAAAACCACCCTTATGAATATGCTTTCCGGAATTTATTATCCGGACAGCGGAGAGATTTTTGTAAACGGAAAAGAAGTCCTTATCGACAACCCGAGAATCGCTTTTGATTACGGAATCGGAATGGTTCATCAGCATTTCAAACTTGTTGACGTTCTCACCGCCGCCGAAAACATGGTTCTCGGTCTTAAGGAAAAAGGACGCCTTAACACCAAGGCCATCGGCGAAAAAATGCGCAAAATCTGTGATCAATACGGATTCCACATCGACCCGGATAAAAAAATCTATGATATGTCCGTTTCCGAAAAGCAGACCGTTGAAATCGTAAAAATGCTTTACCGCGGCGTTGATATCCTTATTCTTGACGAACCCACCGCGGTTCTTACCCCACAGGAAACCGAAAAACTTTTTACCGTTCTCCGCAATATGAAAAATGACGGAAAATCCGTTGTTATCATCACTCATAAGCTCAACGAGGTTATGGAACTTTCCGACAGAGTTGCCGTTCTCCGCAAAGGCGTTCACGTCGGAGACCTTGTAACTTCTGAAACCGACCCCCAGGAACTTACAAACCTTATGGTCGGCCATGCCGTAACCCTTAACATCGAAAGAACCGACTGCCCGAACCCCGTAAAACGTCTTGAAATACGCAATCTTTCCTGCGTAAACGACGACGGCGTAAGCATCCTCGACAACATCAACTTCAATGCCTACGGCGGCGAGGTTCTCGGTGTTGCGGGTATTTCCGGCTGCGGTCAGAAAGAACTTCTTGAAGGTATTGCCGGACTTCAGAAAGTTTCCGGAAGCATTATCTTCTATCCGGTTGACGGTTCCGAACCCCAGAACATCAACGGAAAATCCCCGATGGAAATCATCAAGCACGGAATTTCCCTTTCCTTCGTTCCGGAAGACCGTCTTGGCATGGGACTTATCGGAAATATGGACCTTGCGGACAACATGATGCTCCGCAGCTACAACAAAGGCAAATCTCCTTTTGCGGACAGAAAAGCTCCCGCAGAGCTTGCTGAAAAAGTTGTTGACGAGCTTGAAGTTGTAACCCCCGGCATCAACGTTCCCGTCCGCAACCTTTCCGGCGGCAACGTACAGAAGATTCTTGTAGGACGCGAAATCGCCTCCGAACCCACCGTTCTCATGAGCGCCTATGCAGTCCGCGGTCTTGATATAAACACTTCCTATACAATTTATAACCTTATGAACGAGCAGAAAAACCGCGGCGCGGCGGTAATTTATGTTGGCGAAGACCTTGACGTTCTTGTTGAACTTTGCGACAGAATCCTTGTTCTCTGCGGCGGAAAAGTCAGCGGAATTGTTGACGGACGCACAACCACAAAAGAAGAGGTGGGTCTTCTTATGACCAGCCTTGGCGGAAAAAAGGGGGATAAAAAATAATGACATACGAAAACGTTAAAAAAGAACCCTTTGTCCGTATTGCAAAACGCCCGGAGGTTTCCAAAAGAAACGCGATGCTCATCAGGTTTTCTTCCGTTCTTGTTGCGCTTCTTCTCGGCGGACTCATCCTTCTTGTTCTCGGATATAACCCCCTTGCGGTTTACGGAGATATCGTAAAAGGTTCCCTTCTTTCTTCCACCGCACTCAAATCCACTGTAAAAATCGCCGTTCCCCTTCTCGGCGCTTCCCTTGCAATTGCACCGGCTTTCAAAATGAAATTCTGGAACTGCGGCGCGGAAGGACAGATTACCGTAGGTGCAATTGTTTCCACTTTCTTCGCTCTCAAACTCGTCGGCGACCTTCCGAGACCTGTTTTCTTTATTGTAACTTTTGTCGTTTCCGCAATTTTCGGCGGACTCTGGGGACTTATTCCCGCTTTCTTCAAAGCGAGATGGGGCACCAACGAAACCCTTTTCACCCTCATGCTCAACTACATTGCCATCGGCTTTGTAAAATATCTCCGAATCGGACCCTGGATGGATAAAGGACAGATGTTCCCGAAGGTTCCGATGTTCGATAAAGCCGCAAGGCTTCCGGACGTTCTGGGCGTTCATCTCGGCTGGATAATCGTTCTTGCTCTTGTTATTTTCATTTATATTTATATGACACGCACCAAGCACGGTTATGAAATCGCAGTAGTCGGCGAAAGCGTTTCCACCGCGAGATATTCCGGAATGAACGTTCCGAAAATTATCATGAGAACCATGTTCCTTTCCGGCGCCATCGCAGGTATCGTCGGCTGGATGCTTGTTTGCGGAACAAACTACACCCTCAGCGACAGCACCGCAAACGGATATGGCTTCACCGCAATCGTTGTTGCCTGGCTTTCAAAGCTCAATCCGTTCGTAATGGTCATTATTTCCGCCTTCCTTGCGATTCTTCAGAAAGGTTCCAACACCATTCAGACAAACTTCGGAATCCCCGCTTCCGCTTCGGAAGTTCTCACCGGACTTATTCTTCTCTGCATGCTCGGAAGCGAATTCTTTATCAACTACCGCTTTGTTTTCCGCAAAAAAACTGTTGGAGGTGACGATTGATGGATACTTTTCTCAGCTTTATCGTCGCCGCGGTTCTTGCGGCAACTCCCCTTCTTTTCGGTACTCTCGGCGAGATCCTTACCGAAAAAAGCGGACACCTCAACCTTGGTGTTGAAGGTATGATGTTCATGGGCGGCGTAGCCGGTCTTGCAGGTTCCTATTATTACGAACAGGCCTGCGGCGGCGAACCCAACGGAACTGTTTCTGTAATCCTCGGTGTCGGATGTGCTTTCCTTTGCGCAATGTTCGGCGCTTTTATCTACAGCTTCCTCACCATCACACTTCGCGCGAACCAGAACGTAACAGGTCTTGCGCTCACCACCTTCGGCACCGGTTTCGGCAACTTCTTCGGCGAAATCATGGGAACTGCCGCCGGCGGTTATGTTTCCGTAGGAAACATTGTAAAAGCCGCTTTCAATGACGGTATTCCCGTTCTCAAGGATATTCCGATTGTCGGAAAGCTCCTTTTCGGTTACAGCTTCTTTGTTTATCTTGCTGTGGCAATCGCAATTTTCCTTGCGTATTTCCTCAACAAAACAAGAACCGGTCTTAACCTTCGTGCAGTCGGCGAAAGCCCCGCAACTGCAGATGCGGCAGGAATCAACGTAACCATTTATAAATACCTTTCCACCTGCATCGGCGGCGGAATCTGCGGTCTCGGCGGTCTTTATATCGTTATGAACACTGCAAACGGCACCGGCGGTGTCTGGGTACACAACAGCATAAGCGGTTACGGCTGGCTTGCTGTTGCAATCGTAATTTTTGCAACCTGGAGCCCGCTCAAAGCGGTTATCTGCGCACTTGTTATCGGCGCGCTTTCCGTTCTTCCCTATTACTACCAGATTCCGTTTATCCATTCCGCGATTTACGAAATCTTCCCCTATCTTGCAACCGTTGCTGTTCTTATTATGATCATCTTCCGCAAAAAGAAGAGCAACCTTCCTCCTGCAAGCCTTGGTCTTGCATATTTCCGTGAGGACAGATAATTTTTTCCGGAAAAGTCGCTCCGTAAAAACGGAGCGACTTTTTTTATATTGCCGAAAGTCTTCAATTTCCCATCACTTTTTCCGCAGCGGATTTATATAAACACGGATTTTGCCGAATAATTTTATCCAAATTTTTCCTTAAATACGAACTTTTCGTTAAATTGCTTGAATTTAAGTGCAATTTATTGTATAATGTACCATGTATTATTATGAAAAGTGAGGTGCATGCTTATTGTCTGTTAAACCTGCCGATAAAGAAAAGGCAAGTTTTGATTCAAACCTTGAGTATCTGTATCTCCGTATCTATGAGTTTTTCTATTTAACGGGAATTCGTTTTATCCGCCAGATGCGCGGAGGTTTTCATTTTGTTGTAAATCAGTTTATCTACATAAAAAACGGCGTTATTGACTGGTTCCGAAAAACCGGACGCCGAATTTACAATTCATTAAGAAACGTTTTGACCGGAAAGTATCACGCTTTTTTGTCTTACAGCAACAAAGCCGCGGATGCTTTTGAAATACTCCGAAACAGCAGGGAAAAAGAAAAGAGCGAAAGAATCTCCGCCGTAAAAAACCTTTTGTGGTGCTGGGGAATTCTTGTCTGGAAGATTTTCTGCACGATTTTCAACTACCTTGCTCCGGTTTGCGCCGCTGTTTTTCTTGCGGTGACGTTCCAGTATTTCGCAACTCTTGAATACGGACTTTCCTTTGAATCCAACGGAAAAAATCTTGCTTATATCACCGACGAAAGTGTTTATAACAAAGCGGAACAGATCATCCGCAGCAGAACTTCCGCCGAAACCGCCGATATCGGAAACATTGCTCCGCAGTTTTCCATAGTTCCGGTAAGCAGCCTTGAGCTTACCGAAGCGGAGGACCTTGCGAATATAATCCTCAAAAACTCCGGACAGAGCGTTTATGAAGGCTACGGCCTTTATATCGACGGCGATTTCATCGGTTCCACCGACGAAGCGGATAACCTTCTTACCCTTCTTGATGAGTATCGTGAACAATACCGCGAGGAAGGCGACACTGAATCCAAGCTCCAGTTCAAACAGAACGTTTCGCTTGTTGACGGCGTTTATCCCACCTCCTCCATCATGGCGACTTCCGAGTTCAAGAACCTCATCAACAGCGAGATCGAAGGAGAAAAATATCACGTTGTTGCCGCCGGCGAATCCCCTTCCCTTATCGCTGATATGTATGACCTTTATTACCAGGAACTTGAGGCCATGAACCCCAGGCTCAAGGAAAATTCAACGGTCCGCGTCGGCGACGAACTTATCGTTTCGAAATCCGTTTCCTACCTCAACGTAACGAGCACCCGCCGCGAGGTTTATAACGAGGATATTCCCTATCCCACCAACAAAACCAAAAGCGACAAATATTACACCACCTATTCAAAGGTCACAAAAGCCGGCGTTCCCGGCGAACAGCGCGTTACCGCTCTCGTTACCTATGAGGACGGCGTTGCTGTTGCAAGGCAGGTTCTTGCAACCGAAGTTCTCAAGGAACCCGTTGCAAGGGAAATGACCGTTGGTACCAAGAACCCGATCTATTCCGTCGGAAACGCTTCCGGAACGAGCAAAGGCTTTATCTGGCCGACCATCGGCGGTCACGTAAGCTGCCCCATCTGGGGCTATAAAGGCCACACCGGCGTTGATATTGCCGGATGCGGATACGGTTCCAACATCTATGCTTCCGCCGCAGGCACCGTTGTTAAGGTAAAATGGGGCAACACCGGTTACGGTTACCACGTTATCATCAACCACGGCAACGGAATCCAGACCCTTTATGCTCACATGAGCAATATTTACGTAAAGAACGGACAGTACGTCAACCAGGGCGACATCATCGGCGCCATGGGTTCCACCGGTAACTCCACCGGCACACATCTCCATTTTGAAATCCGTATAAACGGTCAGTACGTCAACCCGCTGAACTATGTTTCAAGATGGTAAAATCAGATTTAAAAGCTCCGCTTTTAAAGCGGGGCTTTTTATTTTTATAGTATAAAATTCATAATTAAAGAATAATGTTGAAAAGATTTTTGATTTGTGGTATTATAATTATAACTGTAACCATCTTGTTTTTTAACAGTTACGATAAATACATTTTTAAGGGGATAGAACATTGGATAAATTCGTAATCAAAGGCGGCACCCCTCTTCGCGGAGAGGTCCAGGTCAGCGGCGCAAAAAATGCCGCTGTTGCAATCATTCCCGCAACAATCCTTGCCGGAGGTCCTTGCCTTCTTGAAAACATCCCTGACATCAGCGATGTTTACACCCTTTATGATATGCTTTCTCTTATGGGCGCAACCGTTCGGGTTGTAAGCCGCACTTCCGTTTTCATTGATACCAGCAACATCACTTCCCACAAAGTTCCCGAGGACCTTGCAAGACAGCTCCGCGCTTCCTATTATTTCCTCGGTGCGCTTCTCGGAAGATGCAACGAAGCAAACGTTCCGCTTCCCGGCGGATGCGATTTCGGAGTTCGCCCCATTGACCAGCACATCAAAGGTTTTGAAGCTCTCGGCGCAAACGTGAACATCGGTCACGGAAGCGTTTCCATCAGCAGTGAAGGTCTTCTTGGAAGCCATATCTATTTTGACGTTGTTTCCGTCGGTGCAACCATCAATGTAATGCTCGCGGCAGTCAAGGCAAAAGGTCTTACCGTTCTCGAAAACGTTGCAAAGGAACCCCATATCGTTGACCTTGCAAACTTCCTCAACTCTCTTGGCGCAGATATCCGCGGTGCAGGCACCGACGTTATCAAAATCCATGGCGTTGAAAAGCTCCACGGCGCAAACTATTCCATCATTCCGGACCAGATCGAAGCCGGTACATATATGGTAGCCGCCGCCGCAACAAGAGGAAACGTCCTTATCAGAGGCGTTATTCCCAAGCACCTTGAGGCAATCACCGAAAAACTCGTCAAAACCGGTGCTTCCGTTATCGAATACGATGACGCAGTCCGTGTTTCCGGCGAAGTTGATCATTTTGAGCATGTTAACGTAAAAACCATGCCCTATCCCGGCTTCCCCACCGACATGCAGCCCCAGATGACAACTCTTCTTGCTCTTGCAAGGGGCACCAGCATTGTTACCGAAGGAGTATGGGACAACAGATTCAAATATATTTCCGAACTCTGCCGCATGGGCGCTTCCATTTCCGTTGACGGAAAGGTCGCCGTTGTTCAGGGAGTTGAAGGTCTTTCCGGCGCATGTGTAAGAGCAGCAGACCTTCGCGCAGGAGCAGCAATGGTAATTGCAGGTCTTGCCGCAAGCGGAACCACAGAAATTGAAGAAATCCACCATATTGAACGCGGATACACCAATCTTGTTGATAAACTTCGGGGACTTGGCGCAGACATCAGCCGGATTTCCGTTCCGGAAGGTTCTTCCGTTTATTCCGTTGTTTAAAAAAAATTTAAAAGGCGGAGCGGTTTCCGCTCCGCTTATTATATTTCCGGAGGCTTATTTTGGCAAAATTTTTTACCATAGCCAGCGGCAGTTCCGGCAACTCCAGCTTTGTCGGCGCTTCCGGCAAAGGTATTCTTGTTGATTTCGGAATAAGCTGCCGCGGAGTTACAACCGCACTCAGGGAACGCGGAATCGACCCGGATTCCCTTTCAGGAATCCTTATCACCCACGAACATATCGACCATGTCCGGGGACTTGCGGTCTTTCTGAGCCACCATAACGTTCCGCTCTATGCTTCGGCACCGGTGCTCAGGTTCCTTACTGCGAACGGGCTTGTTCCGTTCAACGCCGTGCTCAACGAAATTGATGAGCACGGAGAGCTTATCGGCGGAATGATGGTAAAGCCCTTCAGAACTTCCCACGACAGTGTCGGAAGCCTTGGATACAGCATCACAACACCCGATGAGCACCGCATTTCCGTCTGCACCGACACCGGTTATCTCACGGACGGCGTTCTTGAGCATCTTCCCGGAAGCGAGATCGTGCTCATAGAAGCAAACTATGATAACGGCATGCTCGATTTCGGACCCTATCCATACCACCTCAAACGGCGTATAAAAGGACCCCAGGGTCACCTTTCGAATACCGACTGCGCTGTGTTCCTTCCGGAACTTATCCGCAGCGGAACAAAACATATCGTGCTCGGACACCTCAGCAAGGAAAACAACACCCCGGACGTTGCCTTGCAGACCTGCATTTCCGAACTTTCCCTTTCCGGATTCAAGGAAGGAAAAGATTACACGATTTTTGCCGCTCCCAGGAGCGGACTTTCCGAAAATATTCTGCTATAAGGAGGAAAAATGCGCACTATAAATATTATCTGCGTTGGAAATTTGAAGGAAAAATATCTCCGTGATGCCGCCGCGGAATATGAAAAGCGCCTTTCCGCCTACTGCAAATTAAAAATCACCGAACTCGGCGAATATAAACTTCCGGATAAGCCCTCCCCTTCCGAAATTGCAAAATGCATCGAAAGCGAAGGCGCCGCAATTGCCGCAAAAATCCCGCAGAACGCGGTTATCGCCGCAATGTGCATCGAGGGCGAAATGCTTTCTTCCGAAAGTTTTTCACAGAAGCTCGAAAATCTTATGTCCGACGAAAGCGCAAGCGAACTTTGCTTTGTTATCGGCGGTTCATACGGACTTTCGGACGAAATAAAAAAGAGGGCGAAGCTCCGGCTTTCGCTTTCGAGAATGACTTTTACACACCAGATTTCCCGTGTGCTTATTCTGGAGCAGATTTACCGTGCGTTCCAGATTTCCACCGGAGGAAAATATCATAAATGATTACCGGAAAGGGAAAAAATGGCTAAGAAAAAAATTGAAAAACAGCTCCCCAGAACTGAACAGAAGGCAAATTTTGAAAACGCCGGAGTTGTGGTGGACCAGCCAATAGTTGACGTTCTTGAAAAGAACTATATGCCCTACGCCATGAGCGTTATCGTAAGCCGCGCGATTCCAGAAATTGACGGCTTCAAGCCCAGCCACAGAAAGCTCCTTTATACAATGTATAAGATGGGTCTTCTCACCGGCGGAAAAACAAAATCCGCAAATATTGTCGGTCAGACCATGAAGCTGAACCCCCACGGCGACCAGGCGATTTATGATACCATGGTCCGTATGTCCAGAGGACATGCCGCGCTGCTTCATCCCTGGATAGACAGCAAGGGCAACTTCGGTAAGGCATATTCCAGAAACATGGTCTGCGCCGCTTCCCGTTATACCGAAGCGAAACTTGATAAAATTTCCGCCGAACTTTTCCGCGATATCGATAAGGACACCGTTGATTTTGTGGACAACTATGACAGCACCATGAAGGAACCTTCCCTCTTCCCTGTCACTTTCCCGTCCATCCTGGTCAACTTCAACGTCGGCATTGCGGTAGGTATGGCTTCCCAGATTTGTCCTTTCAGACTTTCCGAAATCTGCGAAACCACCATAAAGCTCATCCGGGACCCGGAACACGACATACTTTCCACCCTTCCTGCGCCGGATTTTGCCGGAGGCGGACTTATTGTTTACGATAAGGACGAGCTGACAAAAATATATGAAACCGGCCGCGGAAGCATCAGAGTCCGCTCGAAATACCGTTTTGACGAAAAGAGCAAATGTATCGAGATAACCGAAATTCCGGCGACGACCTGCGTTGAGGCAATTATCGATAAGATTCTTGAACTGGTCAAGGCAAGAAAGATTACCGAAATTTCGGATATCCGCGACGAAACCGACCTTTCCGGTCTTAAGATTGCCATCGACCTCAAACGCGGAATCGACCCGGATGCTCTCATGCAGAAGCTTTATAAGAGTACCCCGCTGGAGGATTCCTTCTCCGCAAACTTCAACGTGCTCATAGGCGGTTCTCCGATGGTTCTCGGCGTTCGCCAGATAATCAACGAATGGGTTGCTTTCCGCCGGGAATGCGTTCGTAGAAGAATTTATTTTGACCTTAAGGGCAAAAAGGATAAGCTCCACCTCCTCAAGGGTCTTCAGAAAATCCTTCTCGACATCGACAAGGCGATAAAAATCATCCGTGAAACCGAAAGCGAAAGCGAAGTTGTTCCGAACCTTATGATCGGCTTCGGAATCGACCAGATCCAGGCGGAATACGTTGCGGAAATAAAACTCCGCCACCTCAACCGGGAATACATCCTCAAACGCACCGCCGATATCAGCGACCTCAAAAAAGAGATTGCCGAAATGGAGATCATCCTCAACGACCCGAAAAAGATCAACAATCTCATCATTGATGACCTTAAGGACGTCATAAAAAAATATGACCAGCCCCGCCGCAGCGAAATTATTTACGTAAGCGAAACCGCCGCAGTTGAGGTTGAGGAGGAGATTCCGGATTATCCGGTAAATCTTTTCTTTACGAGGGAAGGATACTTCAAAAAAATCACTCCCCAGTCGCTCCGAATGTCCGGCGAGCATAAGCTCAAGGAAGGCGACGAGATTATTTTCTCCACCGAAAGCCACAACAACGTTGAACTTCTGTTCTTCAGCAACAAATGCCAGGTTTATAAATCCCGAGCCTGCGATTTTGACGACACAAAAACCAGCGTGATGGGCGATTATATCCCCTCAAAACTCGGTTTTGACGAAGGCGAAAGCGCAATTTTCATGGCGGTGGTTGAAAAATACACCGGTTTTATGGTATTCTTTTTTGAGAACGGAAAGGCCGCAAAGGTTCCCCTTTCTTCCTACGAAACAAAAACAAGGCGCAAAAAACTTATCGGCGCATATTCCGATAAATCGCCTCTTGTTGCGTGTTATAATATTGAAGAGGACAAGGAATTCCTTCTTTCCTCTTCCGGCGGAAGACTTCTTCTTGTCCATTCCGGCGCTGTTCCTTCAAAAGCAGCAAGGGATACCCAGGGCGTCGCTGTGATGACCCTCAAGAAAAACGCCGTTGTTGCCGGTGCAAAACCTTTCAGCGACGGAATGCTTGAAAATGCGCACCGCTTCAGAACAAGAAATCTTCCCGCTGCGGGCGCCATTCCGAAAGACGGCGACCTTTTTGAACAAATCAGTTTATAATATTTTTATATACCGAAAGGAGATTTGATTTTATGTACGCATGCTGCAGAAAATGGTTTGACAGAGCAAGAGATATTGCAGAGGATTTTGAATACAAAGATTATTTCTGGTGCTATCTTCTCGTTCTTCTCCTTGGAGTTCTCTTCGGAGTTTCCGCAAACAAAGCGCTTAAATATCTTTCGCCGATCATTGCGATTTTTGCCGCTTTTGCCGCATTTGAGGTAATGTATCCCCGCCGCGAAAAAATCGCAAAAATGCTCGACGGAACTTATGAAGACAGATTTGTTGAATTCGAAGGCACCGAAGACATCCCTGATTTCATCTGATTATTAAAAATCCGGGACGCTTTTTTTCAAACTTTGCGTCCCGGAATAAAAAAGCCGTTTTGTTCCGATTTTATTCTTTTTTTGAGCAAACGCTTTGTTATTTTTATCGAAGCAAACGGACTTGGTTATATTTTTACCGTAAAAGCGATTATAATACCCCATAAATCAGTCAATTTTTTGATAAAATGCTAAAAAAGCCCTTGCAAAAGCTTGATAGCTGTGGTATTATATTATAGCTATCGTGTTATTTTTGGAGGTTTATCATGACTGTATTTGAAATTATCGGAAGTATTCTTCTTATCATAACCTGCGTTCTTGTAACTGTTACTGTTCTCTTCCAGAGCAGCAGCAAACAGGACGGTCTTTCCGCTCTTGGCGGAAAAAGCGCCGCAGCTTCCGCAGCTGAAGCAAAAAGCAACAATGCAAAACTTGTTAAAATCACCAAAGTTCTTGCTATTGTTTTCTTTGTTGTAACTCTCGCAGTTTATGCTGTAACCATTTATCTTTAATTGATTTTTCTGAAAATTTCACGAAAAAGTCCCGGACGTTTGTCCGGGACTTTTTTCTTTTCACATAAAAACTGTTTTTAATTCTTCTGCTGTTCTTTCATAAAAAACTTCGCTTTTATTTTCATCGGTAAAAACAGAAAGCATATCGCCGAAGCCATCTATGAGTTTATCCGATTTTATAAGTTCCGAAAGCGGAAACCAGAATATCGCCCCTTCTTCGGAAGATTTCAGTTCTCCTGAAAATTTATCAGCAATATAGAGAAAAACTATATATCTCTTTCCATCCTTTAGCTTATGGAACTCCTTAATTCCGCAAAGGCGAGGATTTTCGATAGCAAGCCCCGTTTCTTCTTTCATTTCACGAATTACAGAAGGAGTGACATATTCGCCTTTTTCAACATGACCGCCGGGAAAATTCCAACCGCTCCAATTTGGATTGTTTACTTTATTCTGGACAAGCACATTTCCTTTTCCGTCGGATATCATACACATATTGGTGAGTTCAACTTCTTCGCATCTTGACATGTTTTTCTCCTTTTTATGAATCATAACCACCAGCTGAGCTGGTGGTTTGCACAAGCCCTTCAAGGGCATGATACGGCGGCGTCTTAAGACGCGTCGAAAGGTTAACAGCCGCATCAACATTTTCAGGCCGCCGCTAAAGCGGCCTGTTTTTATGCCTTA
>JAFQBT010000045.1 GCA_017399625.1 Oscillospiraceae bacterium | reverse complement strand
TCGCAGACACCTCCCTTTGCACAAGGGAGGCTGTTCGTCCTATTTTAACGGGACAGGGTTTTCCCCTCATCCGTCAAAACCTTCGGTTTTGCCACCTTCCCCCAAGGGAAGGCTGAACAGCTCGGCGGGAGGCTGCCCTCCGGGAATCATTTTTTCTGGCGGATATTATCCGCCCCTACGTTTTTTTTAATCATTCTGCACTTTGCACTATGCATTGTGCATTAAAAAAGCACCCATGCGGGTGCTCTTTTTTTATTTTAATTTTGTTTTGGGGTCGATGAATTTTCCGTTTTCCTTCATGGCAAAATGGAGGTGGGAATCCATATTCACTTCCGCAAGGTTTGTTTCGCCAAGGGTTCCGATAACGTCGCCGGATTTTACCTCGTCCCCGGCCTTTACCGGAACTTCCGGCGCAAGACCGCTGTAAACGGAAACGATGTTTCCGTCGTGCTGAATTTCGACCACCGTTCCCCAGAGGGGATCGCTTGTTACGGAAAGGATTTTTCCGTCTGCGCAGGCAAGGATTTCCGTACCGGCTTCGGCGGCGATATCGATTCCGTCGTGGGTGCGCCATTCGTTCAGCGCTTCGTATTTAACAAGTTCCCCGCCGCTGTGGGTTCCGCAGATTTCACCCTTCACCGGCATTGAGAAAACGGTTTTGTTCTTGAAAATATTGAGGGTGCCTTTTCCGCTTTCCGGTTTTTCCGGCTGTTCGATTTTTACGTCCTCCTTCGGTTTTGCAACGTCCTCGGAAGCGAAGAGGGAATCCTCCGGATTATATTTTTCCTCCGCAATAACCCTCTGTTCCGGTTCGGGAATGTCCGTTGCCTCGTTAAGAGAGCTGATGGTGCGGTCAACGGTGACCCATGCGGCAGTTACCGCCCCAAGAAGACAAACCGCCAGAGCAGCATAGAAACCTTTTCCCGAAAAGAGACCGCCGAAGCCGCCTTTTTTATTGTTTTTCATTTTATTACCACCTTTTTTTCAAAATTCCTTTCGGGTTTATTTTTGCCGGAGGAAAATTTTTTATTCCGACGGAAATTTGAAAAATATGGTTTTTAAAAGAACGGATACTATCCGCACATTTTTGCTGAAAGCCCCCTTTGTTAAAGTGGGGTGGTTTTGGCTTTGCCAAAACCGGGGGGATTCTGTTGAAATTACAGACTGTATTTGGCTGGATAGGATTACAATCCCTCCGTCACGGCAAAGCCGTGCCACCTCCCTTTGCACAAGGGAGGCATTGCCCTCCGGGTTACCTGCAATCCCTCTTCCGTCAGCCTTCGGCTGACACCTTCCCCTCTGGGAAGGCTAACTGGCTGGATTTTGGCGGGATGGGATTGACACCCTTCCGTCCGCGTTGCGGACACCTCCCCTCAAGGGGAGGTAATTTCCTCGGTGGAAGGCGGAGGAAGGCAATAAAAAAAGGCCTCCCGGTGAAGGAAGGCATTTTTTGTTTTTTTATTCAAAGGAAATTTTTCCGACAAGGCTGTCAAGCTCTTCTTCGGAAAGGCTTGCAACGGTGACTGTTCCCATCCAGGTTCCGATCTGTTTTACGATCATTTTTTCGTAAATTTTCTGGTCACCGTATTCAAGGACAATTTCGAGGCAGGGAACTTCGGTTCCGCTGATTTTTACGTTGCTGATAACCGCATCAACAACTCCGGACTGGGCACCGGTGGAAAGAACCTGGGTCATGACGGTTTCGAGGTAATAGTTCGCATCGGTCATTCCGCCGAGGGTGCCAAGGTTTTCGTAGTTTACGGAAACGGTTGCGTTTGTTTCGTTATCGACGCAATAGACGTCATAAATATGGTCGCCTTCGATAACGGTTCCTTCGCCATAGATTTCTTCCGCGGCAACGCCCATTACGGAAGCGATTTCCTCATCGGTGAGGAAATACCAGTTTTCGCCGGCTTCAAAAACAAATCCAAAAGCGGAGTTTTTATAGATTCCGTTTTCAACGATTCCCCTTTCGGGAACAATTTCGGCGGTTTCGCCGTTTTTACTCTCTTCGGAAGAGCAGGCCGCAAAGGAAAAAAGCATTGCAAACGCCATCATAAAAGCAAGAATTTTCTTCATTTTTCGATACTCCTTTTCATATTACCGGATAATTATATCACTTTAGGTTTTGAATGTAAATAAAATTTGTTTTTCCCGAAAACTTTGTAAATATTTCTTTACTGAAAGGATTTTTTGCGTTATTTCACTTGAACATATTGATTAAAGATGATATTATTATATCAGTCAAAGTTTTGCCAAAATAGGAGATTTTAAGATGAAGCACGAAAAATCCTGTGGTGGCCTTATTTACCGTGAGCACGACGGCGAAACCCATATCCTTTTGCTCAAACACCGCTGCGGAGGACATTGGTCCTTCCCGAAAGGTCATATGGAAGCCGGCGAAACCGAAATGGAAACCGCCCTTCGTGAAATCCGCGAAGAAACCGGGCTCCGTGTTTTTCTGCGCGAAGGTTTCCGGGAAGCGGTTGAATATTCGCCGAAGCCCAACGTTAAAAAACAGGTCATTTATTTTATCGGATTCACCCTTAACGAATCCACCCTCCATCCCCAGGAGGAGGAGGTTTCCGAACTTCAGTGGATGGAGATCCACGCGGCTTATGAAGCCGTTACCTTCCGGAACGACAAAAATCTCATAGCAAAAGCAATGGATTTCATCGACCGCAGAGGAATGTAAAAAAATTTGAGCACGGAGCATAATGTTCCGTGCTCATTTTGTTTTTACCGCATGCTCATGCGGTTTTTTCAAAAAAGCCCCCTTGTTAAAGGGGGCTTTTGTTGACGGCGAGTGTCGTCATGATTACCGTAGGGGCGGATATCATCCGCCCGTTTTTTTATCACCGGACAACCGTAGGGAACGGTCCTGACCGTTCTGAAAAATCCGCCGTTTTCATTTGATATGTACCCCCATTTCTTTGACGGCGCAAAGAAACGGTGGTACCCGCCAAAGAAACGCTTTCCAACCCCTGCAGTTTGCTCCCGCTCGTCGCGGCAAAGTTCACTATTTTCGGAACACCGCTTTGCGGTATTCCTCAGCCGTTCGCTTGCCGCTCCTCTTCCCCAAAAAATCTTTTGGATTTTTCGGG
>JAFQBT010000044.1 GCA_017399625.1 Oscillospiraceae bacterium | reverse complement strand
GTGGTTAAGGTCCTCCCTCTTGAGATAAATCTGGCATTTTCCAAGATGGTTGGAAAGTCTTTCGCAATGATAAACCGGGGTTGCTCTTCCCTGAAATTCTTTTCTGATTCTGCGGAGCTCATTAATAAACTGCGCGCTGTGACAGATGGTTTCATAAGCATCATTTATTTCTTTAAAAGCAGGAACAAGTTCATCCGGAATGAACTGTCCGCCAAAAGTTCCGAAAAATCCTTCTTTATTAGGGTAGTCTCTTAAATAACGGTCAAAATCTTTATAGCTCATATACATGGTAGATAATTCCTTTCAAAATAAAATATTATGTCTGATTCATTTTAAAATTCGCCATCGTTTCATAATATTTACCTCCGAAAATAAAAAACGCCTTTGTCCCCAATAAAAACAGGACAAAGACATTGAAAAATCTCTGCGGTGCCACCTGAATTGGCAAAAAGCCCACTTTATCGGATACTGACATATCCTTCCGGTTTGGTAACGGTCCGGTACCGTCAGCCATTACTCACAAAAAAAAGCTTTCCTGCTGCCCTCATGAGTCCATTCGTTTCCATTAAAGCTGCGACGATTCCACCATCCGCCGTTCTCTTTAAGCCGCCATGAAAATTACTATTCTCAGTCATCGGTTTGATTATTATAGAATATATATACCACTCAAAAACACTTTTGTCAAGTAAATCGCTAAAATATTTTTATATTGAAAACCAAATTATTTTTGCTATAATGAATAATACAACAAATTTTTCAGGAGAGCACAATGTTATTGAAAACAAAACGACTGAACATAAGGCATATTAAGCCCGATGACTGGCAAAGCATAAAAGAAATATGGACCGATTTCAATTCTTCTTCCCTTTCACAATATGATATGCCGCATAATACCGATGATGACGATGTTCGAAAAAGAATCGCAAAATGGGCCGCTGCAAGCAGCGGAACCGAACATATTTTTTTCGCAGTCTGCCTTGAAGGTACAGTCATCGGATTCTGCTCTTTCAATATCCGCAAGGATTCCCACGAACTCGGCTATTGTTTCCATTCTGCGTATCATGGAAAAGGTTACGCAAAAGAAAGCCTTTCGGCAATAATTGAATATCTCCGTACCATCGGTATATCTAAATTCACTGCCGGTACAGCGATAAACAACGTTCCTTCCGTTTCTCTTCTGAAATCGCTGGGGTTCCGGCTGACCGGAACTGAAAAAGTTTCTTTTTATAGGGATGAGCACGGAAACGATATATTTTTCGAAGGCGGAATTTTTGAATTAAATCAATTATAAAATTTTAAAAAAGCGGTGCTCATTTTGAGCACCGCTTTTAATATGTACCTTATGCTTTGAGGTCAAGACCGGAAGCTTTTTTGTCATACATTTGTTTGCAGAGTTCTGCAATGTATGCACCTGCTTCTACCGGAGGAGTACCTGCTTTGTGGATGTTGGAAACTACGGTACGGTTTGCTTCCGGAATACCGGGATAGCCGCCATATACGCAGTATGCGGAGAGAGAGCTGGAGGTTGCAAGTCCGGGTCTTTCACCGAGAAGGATTACGGTTACTTTTGCGCCAAGAATCTGTGCAACGGAGTCTTCTGCACCAACACGTCCGTATTTTACAAAGAAAGGAGTACCGACTTTAAGACCGGTTGCTTTGAGACCATTGTAGATTGCAGGAAGAACTGCGTCGATGTTAGCTTCAACTGCGGAGGAAGAAAGTCCGTCGGAAACTACAATCTGTACGTCGGGTTCGGCGATGCAGTCTGCTTTGATCTGTGCTGCGGTTGCGTCATCGAAAACACGGCCGAGGTCAGGTCTGGTAAGATAAGTTTCTTTGCTGTCGCATTTGGTCTGATAGGTTTTGAGGTTGTTTCTTTCAAGATATTCTTCATGAACATCGTTGAAAACTGCGTCCATTGCAGCAGCGTTGTCTGCGCGGACACGAAGAGTAGTTCTGGTAAGAGGACGAGGACCTGCTCTCCAGACGCCAAGACGTGCGTCGGTTTTTGCTTTGATTCTCATATACTCTTCTTTATTATAAGGGTTCGGAATGTTAAACTCTTCTCTGAGGCTATATGCGGAGATATCTTCTACTTCTCCGTCACATACGCATTTGCATTCAGGAGCTGCTTTTTCGCCCTGAGTAGCCTGTGCGATAGCTTCACGGATGATTCTCATAAGTTCGGTATCGTTCATTATAATTGCAGCCTCCTTTCTTATTTAGCGAAGAACATGGATGCGTCGCCTGCACGTTCGCCAAGACGGCCGTCTTCGTCGAGGATGCCCATCTTGATTGCCCATTTATGGAATTCAGGAGCAGGTTTTCTGTGGCTGAGTTCACGCATGGTGTTATCGTCGTGGAAGGAAACGTCCTGATATGCAAGCATAACGTCGTCGCCCATAGGAACGCCCATGTAATAGTTGCAGTTTGCTGCGTTGAGGAGCAGGCAGGCAATTTCCTGGTCGTCCTGAGTAATGCCGGTGTGGTTGGTGAAGCAAGGTGCCATACCCATAGGAAGTCCGATGATTTTTGCCATGAAGTGGTCTTCAAGGTTACCGCGGATCATTTCTTTACCGTCGTAAATGGTTTCCGGTCCGATAAAGCCGGTTACGTTGTTTACGCCGAAAGGTTCAAAGTTACGTGCAAAACCATAGGTACGTGCTTCAAGAGTCATTTCGTCTGCGCCTTCATCGCAGTCGATGGACATTTCGGAACCTTGGCCGGTTTCGAAATAAAGTTTGTTCATACCGGTACCGTAGCATTCCTGTTTTGCAAGGTCATAAGCTTCGTTAAGAAGTGCTTTATCTACGCCGAAAGCTTCGCAAGCGCTCTGGGTACCTGCAATGGACTGGAAGAACATAGAAAGAGGTGCGCCTTCACGAACTGCCTGCATCTGGGTGGTTACGTGAGAAAGAACGGAAATCTGGGTAGGGATTTCCCACTGGTCTTTGAAATCGCGGAGAGCGTGAGAAATTCTCTGGGTGGTTTCAACGGTATCTTCTACGGGGTTGATACCGAAGCAAAGGTCACCGGAACCGAAAGAAACTGCTTCCTGAACGCCGAGAACGATGGTTTCGGGGTCGTCGGTGCTGGAGTTGCACTGTGCACGGAAGGAAAGAGTTCCGGGAAGACCGATCTGGGTTTCGCAGCGGGTAGGTCTGCAGCATTTGCTTGCGCCGTAAATAAGGTCGGAAGCGGAGCAGATTTTTGCGACTGCTGCAACGGTTTCACCGATCCAGGCATAGCTTGCACGGTAAAGATCGTTGGTAGTGGTCTTGTGATCCATGATCCATTCACGTACTTCTGCGATAGTGTAGTTTTTGAACTGATCGTACATACGTTTGTTCATGGAGTCGATTTCAACTCTGGTGACCTCGTCTTTTTCATAAGGAACGACGGGGTTTTCGGTGATGTCAGCAACGGTAAGCTCGCTGAGAACTACTTTTGCCGCAATTTTTTCGGAAACAGTTTCCGGAGCAATTCCGAGGTATCTGTCGCCGGATTTGGGCTCGTTAGCTTTTGCGAGAACGTCTTTGACATCACGGAACTCATAAGTTTTTCCGTTAAGTCTGGTTTTCAGTTTCAAGGTGAAAACTCCTTTCCGTTTTCTGCGGTTTTCCGCAAAAAACTGGTTAATAATAATATCCGTTTTTACGTGAAACCACGTCCCAAAACATCTCCGAATCTCGGACGCAACTTCACATAACACCGTAATTTATAAATGGGCATATTACTCCATCTATACATATATGAGTATATATAAAATAGCAATTTTTGTCAATGATAAAACATTTTTTTATTGTCAAATTTTTACTGTTCAAAGCTGTTAATTATAACTAAAATTTGTTTAAATTAATTAAAAAAACTCCCCTTTCGGGGAGTTTTCAGACTAAACAAAATCAGTCAACGTTCTTTTTGAAACGCGCTTTCATACGAAGGTTATTATCAAGGATCTTTTTGCGGATTCTGATATTTTTTGGGGTTACTTCAAGAAGTTCGTCGTCTTTGAGGAATTCGATGGAAGCTTCAAGGCTCATTCGTTTATAAGGGACAAGACGGAGAGCATCATCGGAACCGGAAGCACGGGTATTGGTAAGGTGTTTGGTCTTGCAAACGTTAACAGCAATGTCCTCCGCTTTCGGAGAAGCGCCGACGACCATTCCTTCATAAACAGGAACACCGGGTCCGATAAAGAGCTGGCCGCGTTCCTGAGCATTGAAAAGGCCGTAGGTGATGGATTCACCGGTTTCGAAAGAAATAAGGCTTCCGGTGGATCTGCGCTGGATATCGCCTTTATAGGGCTCATAGCTGTCGAAGACGGCGCTCATAATACCTTCGCCCTTGGTATCGGTCATAAATTCATTTCTGTAACCGAAAAGTCCGCGGGAAGGAATCTTGAATTCAAGACGCATACGGCTGCCGAAAGGAGCCATTTTGGTGAGCTCGCCTTTTCTGTTGCCCATTGCGGACATGATGTTGCCTACGCAGTCTTCAGGAACGTCAATGGCGAGAAGCTCAATCGGTTCATGAAGTTTTCCGTTGATGGTTTTATAAAGAACCTTCGGGGTGGAAACAGCGAATTCATAACCTTCGCGGCGCATGGTTTCGATGAGGATGGAAAGATGCATCTCGCCTCTTCCGCAAACGGAAAATTTATCGGTGGTATCGGTATCGGATACGCGGAGAGAAACGTCTTTGAGGAGTTCTCTGTAAAGTCTGTCGCGAAGCTGACGGCTGGTAACATATTTGCCTTCTCTTCCGGCAAAGGGGCTGTCGTTGACACAGAAGGTCATTTCAACGGTAGGTTCGCTGATTTTTACGAACGGAAGTGCTTCAACAGCATCCGGTGCGCAGACGGTATCACCGATATAAATATCCGGAATACCGCTGAGGCAGACAATATCGCCGACGGAAGCGGATTCGCAGGGTTCCTTTGCAAGACCTTCGATCTGATAAAGGGTTGCTATTCTGCCTTTATAGTTGGCTTTTTCGCCGTGATAATCGGTTACGATAACGTCTCTATTGGGTGTAATTCTTCCGCGTTCCACTCTGCCGATGCCGATTCTGCCGACGTATTCGTTATAATCAATGGAGGAAACAAGCATCTGAAGAGGTCCTTCCTCGTCGCCTTCCGGTGCGGGGATATGGTCAAGAATGGTGTCGAAAAGGGGTTTAAGGTCCTTGCCTCTGGTGTAGGGATCAAAGGATGCGGTACCTTCTCTTCCGGAGCAGAAAAGCATCGGGCTTTCGAGCTGTTCTTCGGAAGCATCAAGGTCGAGAAGAAGTTCAAGAACTTCATCACCAATCTCGTCAAGTCTTGCATCAGGTTTATCAACTTTGTTTACAACAACAATAACGGGATGGTTAAGTTCAAGAGCTCTCTGAAGAACAAATCTGGTCTGGGGCATGGGGCCTTCTGCAGCATCAACAAGAAGGATTACACCATCTACCATTTTAAGAACACGTTCAACTTCGCCGCCGAAGTCTGCGTGTCCGGGAGTATCGATGATATTGATTTTTACTCCGTTATAATGAACGGAAGTGTTTTTTGCAAGAATGGTAATGCCTCTTTCGCGTTCAAGGTCGCCGGAGTCCATAACGCGGTCTTCAACAACCTGGTTATCACGGAAAGTTCCGCTCTGTTTGAGCATTTCATCAACAATAGTGGTTTTGCCGTGGTCAACGTGGGCAATAATTGCAACGTTTCTTAAATCTTCACGAATCAAAATTTTTTCTTCCTTCCTTATGGGATCAATTTCCCGGAATAAATAAACATAAAAAACGGACAGTTCCCCGTTTTGTCAATCGTGGGAAATGCCCGTTATTGGACAAATCTCTTTTTAGTCTTTTGCTAAATTTTTAAATCAGTCCGGAAGATCTTCGGTAGGAAGATCAAGGTTTTCAAGAAGTCTGCGGAGTTCACCGAGTTCTTCAGCAGTAAAGGTAAGACCTTTTGCCATTCTGCTGTGGTCGGGAGCCCATTCGCGGATATCATATTTTGCAGGACGATCGTTCCAGCTTACAAGGTTAAGTTCTTTGGTCCAGCCACGGGAGTTTTCAGAAATTACGCCGCATTCTTCGGTGATTTTATAGGTGATTTCAGGCATGTCTTTTTCCTCCAAGAAGTTTAAATAATTTTACGCTTTTATATATTATATATTATAATTATAATATTTAAATTTGCAATATGATTTTTCAAAAAATTTTATTTTTTGTTCTGTTTTTTTGCTTTTTATTGATAAATACTTCAATATTTTCAATCTCATTCATTTTAAAAAACAAAAACATACAATATAATACACAGCAAAATGTGTATTACTAATCTTAGGAGATAACTTATCATGGAAAATAACAGCAATCAATCCCCTTCCTGCGTTTGCGGAACCAGCGAAGGAACACTTGCAATGGCTCGTGTACCTGTTCAGCCATGGTGCAGCGTTTACGACGGCGCAACAGCCCTTTCCCGCGGCACTCTCTTCCCTGCTCTTGATTTGCCCTATCTTGGCAGAAAGGCAATAGAATGAGTGAACAGAAAACACTTCTTTCAAGAATTGCAACCTGTGATTTTATCCTTGCCGAAACTGCAATGTTTCTTGACACTCACCCAAACTGCACCGAAGCACTTGGTTTTTACAAAAAACATCTTGAAATGAGAAAAAAAGCAGCGGAAGAATATTCTGAAAAATTCGGTATGCTTCGGCATGAAGACTATGCCGGCCAGACATCATGGCAATGGACCGAGGGTCCCTGGCCCTGGGAATACGAGGAGGTGTGATATATGTGGATTTATGAAAAGAAACTTCAGCATCCGGTAAAAATTTCAAAATGCGACCCTGCAATGGCAAAAATAATTATAACACAGCTTGGCGGACCTGACGGTGAACTCGGCGCATCAATGAGATATCTCAATCAGCGTTATGCAATGCCAAACGATAAAGTAAAAGCAACTCTTACCGATATTGGTACCGAAGAACTTGCGCACATGGAAATGGTTGCAAGCATTGTTCACCAGCTTACAAGAAATCTTTCAATGTCCGAAATAGAAAAAAGCGGATTTGCACCATATTTTGTTGACCACACCGTTGGAATATATCCTGTCGATGCAAACGGCGTTCCATGGACTGCGGCAACAATCCAGTCCACCGGCGATCCTATCGCAGACCTTCATGAAGATATGGGCGCAGAACAAAAAGCAAGAAAAACTTATGACAATATTCTCAACCTCTGCGACGACCCGGATGTACGCGACGTGATCAAATTCCTTCGTGAACGGGAAATTGTTCATTACCAGCGTTTCGGCGAAAGCCTTGAACACATTCTCGAAAATCTCAACAGTAAAAACTATTACGCTTTTAACCCTGCTTTCATTCCAAAAAAATAAAATAAAAGCCGTAAAGCTTAAAAGCTTTACGGCTTTTTTGATAATCAAATAATTATCTCTGTCCTTTGTCGTAAGGAATACCTTCTGCTTTAGGTGCTCTGGATTTTTTGGAAGTAAATGCAAGAACAATAAGGCAGATGATATAGGGCAGCATGTTGTAAATGGAGCCCGGAATGTTGAGGTTTACGAGGAATTCGAATCCGAAATAAACGTTGGAAAGTGCGCGGAAGAAACCGAAGATAACCGCTGCCATAGCGATTCTGGTAGGTTTCCACTGACCGAAGATCATAACCGCGAGAGCAAGGAAGCCAAAGCCTGCTACACCGTTTTCAAATTTCCATTCGGAAACACCGGAAAGAATATAGCAGATACCGCCGAGACCGCCGAATACACCGGAAATTAGAACGCCTGCCCAGCGCATTTTATAAACGTTGATACCAACGCTGTCTGCTGCCTGAGGATGTTCACCGCAAGCCATAAGGCGAAGACCGAATTTGGTCTTATAAAGAGTGATATATGCAACAACAAGTCCGACAACCGCAACAGCCATGAACCAGTTGAATTCGAAATCACCGATATTTACGATAAACTGTTTTTTCTCATCAACATACTGAATGGTGGAAGAAACGTCGTTGGGGTTGGTTGCGGTGTTGATAGCTTTTACGATAACGGTTGCCGCAGCAGTACCCAGCATGTTCATTGCAGTACCAACAATGGTCTGGTTAGCTTTGAAGTTGATGCAGGCTACGCCAAGAAGTGAAGAATAAGCGACACCAAAAGCAATGGCGGCAAGAAGGACACAGATTATAAGTCCGAAAGCACCCATGCTGTCCGGAGCATATCTCATCATAAGAGCACCGCCGAGAGCACCGATTACCATGATACCTTCAAGACCAAGGTTGATAACACCGGAATGCTCAGCAAAGCATCCGCCGAGAGCAACAAGAAGAAGAACCGAGGCAAAAATCAATGTGTACTGAATAAGTAATAACATTATTTATCGCCTCCTTCCTGAGTATTTGCTTCCGCAGCAGCTTTTGCTTTAATGGCCTGTTTTTCTTCGGTTTTGTCAATAAGATAGTTCATTGCATATTTGATGAAGAATACGAAGCCGCAAAGGTAAATGATAATTGCGGAAATAAGGTCGGAAATCTGGGAGCAGTACATGGTTTTATCAACAAATGCGCCGCCGTTGGTAATGTGCTGAATAAAATAGGAAGAGAAAATTGCGCCGATGGGGTTAAGGCCGCCGAGGAATGCAGCTGCAATTCCGTTGAAGCCCATTGCGGGAACTGCGGAAGAAGTGCAGGACCACTGCTCAAAGTCGGTAAGATAGAGGAAAGAAGCGCCGAGAGCGGCAATTCCGCCGGAAATCATAAGAGTTACGATGATGTTTCTCTTCTCTGCCATACCGCAATATTTTGCGGCGTTTTTGTTGAAACCGGTTGCCTTAAGTTCATAACCGAATTTGGTCTTATCAAGAATGATGAGAATAATAACTGCAGCAATAATAGAGAGCGGAAGAGCGATTGTAACTCTTTCGTTTCCTGCAAAGAATTTTTCAAGTCCGAGAGTAGGAAGAATTGCCTGCGGAGCTTCAACGTCAAGATGGAAAGTATAGGGGCTGGTTACCTCTTTTACAGGAGTAAGAATCATATTGGTGCTGTAAAGAGCAAT
>JAFQBT010000043.1 GCA_017399625.1 Oscillospiraceae bacterium | reverse complement strand
TTTACAAACGATATAATTCTCGGCGCTTTTGCAAATACTCTTTTTGTGGCTCTTGTTGCGGGAATTTGCGCAGTAGTCCTCGGAACACTTGCCGCCATAGGAATCAATGCAATGAACCAAAAGCTCCAGGGTTTGCTGCTCAATGTAACATATCTTCCCATGATAAACCCGGATATCATAACCGGTGTTTCCCTGATGCTCCTTTTTGTTTTTATAAGAATGGAGCTTGGTTTCACTTCTCTTATTCTTGCGCATATCACTTTCAACGTTCCGATTGTAATTTTCAACGTACTTCCGAAGCTTCGCCAGCTTGACCGCAATATTTATAATGCGGCTCTTGATTTAGGATGTAACCCGGCTCAGGCTTTCAGAAAAGTTGTTCTTCCGGAAATTATGCCCGGAATTGCCGCAGGTTTTCTTCTTTCGATAACGTATTCGTTCGACGATTTTGCGGTCAGCTTTTTCACAAGCGCGGCGGATTCCCAGACCCTTTCCGTTGTAATTTATTCAATGGTAAGAATGAAGGTAAGCCCGGAAATCAACGCACTTTCTACAATTATGTTCGTTGTTGTGCTACTTGTTTTGCTTCTTGTTAACATTAATGATGCAAGAAAAGAGAAAAAAATCAGACAAAGAAATATTTTAGAGGGAGAAGTTTAATATGAAAAGAATCTTTGCAGTAATGCTTTCCGTAATTATGATAATTCTTTCTGCCGTTTCCGCTTTTGGTTATTTCAGCGAAGCGGAAGGTTATTCCACTGAAGTCGAAGATTATGATTATTATCAGAAATTCCAGGGACAGGGAATTGAAATCGACGTTTGCAACTGGGGCGAATATGTCGCGAACGATTCCGTCAACTTTCTTGATGTAAACGAAGATTTTGAAGCACTTACCGGTATTAAGGTAAACTATACTCTTTTTTCTTCCAACGAAGAACTTTATACGAAACTCCGCAGCGGCGGTTCAATGTATGATGTAATCGTTCCTTCTGACTATATGATCGGAAGAATGATCAACGAAGGAATGCTTCAGAAACTTGATTTCGATAACATTCCGAACTATAAATATATTGACGAAAAATATAAAAACACAAACTTTGACCCTAACAATGAATATTCAGTTCCTATGTATTGGGGAACCGTTGGTATCATCTATAATATGTCCATGGTCGATGAAGAAGATCTTACCGGCTGGGATATTCTCTGGAATGAAAAATATGCTGATAATATGCTCATGTTCTCCAACTCCCGCGATGCGTTCGCACTTGCTCTCCTCGATCTCGGATATGATTTTAACACAACCGATGAAACTGAACTTGCCGAAGCAGCAGAACATCTTAAAGCACAGAAACCCCTTGTTCAGGCTTACGTCATGGACGAGATTTATGATAAAATGGAGGGCGGGGAAGCCGCTGTTGCTCCTTATTATAACGGCGATGCTGTTCTTATGATGGATGTAAACGAGGATCTCAATTTCTATTTCCCCGAAAACTCCAGCATTTTTGTTGATTCAATGTGCATTCCGACCGGAGCAAATGAAAAAGAAGCTGCAGAGATGTATATCAACTATATGTGTGAATCCACTGTTGCCGCAGCAAACAGCTATTATGTAGGATATTCAACTCCTCACACTGGCGCATTCGAGCTTCTTGACGAAGAACTTCAGGAAAACGAAATTGCATATCCTTCCGCAGAATATATTGAATCTCTTGATTATTTCCTTACTCTTCCGGCGGAAACAAGCGGAATTGTTGATGGTTACTGGACCGAGATTCTTGCAACAGAAGGGGATATGACCCTTTATATCGTAGCTTTCGCCGTAATAATTGTTGCCGCTGCCGGAATTTTCGGATTTATGAAATATCAGAAGAAAAAAAGAATGAATTATTGATCCAAAAACCCGCAGATTTCTGCGGGTTTTATTATTTTATTAGGATAATTAATATATTAATTTTGCCAAAAAAGCCTAAAATATGTAAAGCAAAAAACCTTAACAATGTTTATATTGTGTAAAAATGCAAAATTTCTCATAAAAAATTGCATATCTTGTAGAAAAATTCAACTTATTCATTGACATTTTGCTCAACAACGATTATAATAATATGGATGTTATACACAATGAAGTATTATTGAATTTTGTATGACATAATAAAAAAACAAGGAGGAAATTCAAAATGAAGAAATTTCTCGCACTTCTTCTTGCCGCTATGATGGTACTTTCTTTTGCTGCATGCGGCAACGACGAGCCTGTTGTTGAAAATCCCGAAGATCCCTCTTCTGACGTAGAGCCCGAAGTAGAATCTCGCCCCAACAGACTTATCTACGGTTCCACTACCGAAATTTCCGGCGATATCGGCCCCGGAGCATGGTGGACCAACAACGCAACCGATAAGATGATCCGTGACCTTATCAATGACTATTCCCCGATTACCTACAACCAGGGCGGCGAACTCATTGTTAACCCCACCATCTGCGGCGGCGTAGAATCCGTTGCTAACGAAGACGGAACCAAAACCTTCACCGTAAAAATCAACGAAGGTCTTGTATTCTCCAATGGTGAGCCCATCACTGCTGCTAACTATGTAGCATATGCTCTCATCGGCTATTCTCCTGCAGCTGCTGAAGCAGGTGCAAAACTCACTGCTGCAATGGTAGTAGGTGCAACCGAATATCAGAACGGCGAAGCAACTGAACTCTCCGGTGTTCATCTTGTTGATGAGTATACTTACTCCATCACCATCGCTTCTGATTATGTTCCTTACTTCTATGAACTCAGCTATGCATCCCTTACTCCTCTCTACATCCCGATGTATGCTTCTGCTCCTCTTACCGTAGTAGAAGGCGAAACCGGTGCTAAATTCGAAGGCGGCGAACTCGTTGCTGCTGAAATCGATGCTGCACGTTGGATGTATGCAGACGCTGTTTCCGCTGGTCCTTACGTAATCAAATCCGTAGATACCGGTGCTCTTGAAGCAGTTCTCGAAATCAACCCCAACTATGCTGGTAACTTCGAAGGCGTTAAACCCTCCATCCAGACGCTCGTTATCGTTAAATCCGATACCGCAACTCAGTTCGACGCTCTTGCAACCGGTGCAATCGACGTTCTCGATTCTCTCTCTGACGGTACCGAAGTTAACACCGCACTCGACATGGAAGCACAGGGCGGCTACAAAACCGTTTCCTTCGAACGTAACGGTTACGGCAAAATCCAGTTCCAGTGCGACTTTGGTCCTACCCAGTTCCAGGCAGTACGTCATGCAATTGCATACCTCCTCGACAGAAACGAATTTGCTAACACTTTCTGCCAGGGCTTCGGTTCTGTAGTACATGGTCCTTACGGCCTTGCAATGTGGATGACCAAAGAGTCTGAAGAACTCTTCGCAGACGAAATCGATACCTATTCTTATGACCCCGCAAAAGCTGTTGAACTTCTCGTAGCAGACGGCTGGGTACTCGACGCAGAAGGTAACGAATACGTTTCCGGCACCCGTTATAAAGAAGTAACTCCTGAAGAAGCTGGCGATTATGCTCTCAACGTAACTCTCGCTGACGGCAGAATCCTTATGCCTCTCCACATCAAATGGTCCTCTTCTGAAGCAAACCCTGTTTCCGAGCTTCTCGTAACCATGCTTTCCGAAGGCCAGCAGACCGCTGATGCAGGTATGGTAATCGAACAGACCGTTATGACTTTCTCTGAGCTCCTTAACTACATGTATCGTGATGCAACTCAGGGCGATCAGTACGGTGTTCCCACCTACGGCATGTACAACCTTGCAACCAACTTCACTCCTGTTTATGACCAGTCCTATAGCTTCTCCCTCGATCCTCAGTATGTAGCTCTTGGTTACAACACCAACTACATCTTCGACGAAGAACTTGACAAACTTTCTATGGACATGGTTTACGGCGTAGATCCTTCCGACCGTGAAGGTTATCTCGATCTCTGGCAGAAATTCATCCTCAAATGGAACGAACTTCTTCCTGAAGTACCGCTTTACTCCAACGTTTACTACACCATTTATCCTGAATGGCTCGTTGACTTCACTGAGTCCAGCCTTTGGGAATTCAACCAGGCAATTGTTTACGCTTCCATCGAAGGCGCAGAATAATTTGTTTGTGTGATTTAATCCTGACAATAGTCAGGATCCAGACGAGGGCAGGTTTGCCTGCCCTCGTCTTTTAACGATTTATATAGGTATTATAAGTTTATATAAATATACATTTTAATTCCGAAGATTATTCCCTGTAATGGGTTTAATATAGATGTTATAACATTTATCAAAAGAGTAAAGGAGGGTTTTGTAGATGACAAAGTATGTTATCAAACGTATCGGCTACATGATCATCGTATTCTTTGTAGTTTCGTTCCTGATGTACTCGGTCTACAACCTTATCCCGTCTGACCCTGCCCGTGCAGAACTTGAGCCTCTCAAACAGACTCTTAAACCTGCAGAGTATGAGGAAAGGTATCAGGAGCTCCGTAAAGAATATGGTCTTGATGACCCGATTCCTGTTCGTTATGCAAGATGGATGGGTCTTGCTAAAGACACACGCACAGAAACTTTTCATGGTATGCTCCAGGGATATTTCGGTTTTTCCCAGGTCTATAAAAAAGACGTAGCGGAAATTATTCCCGACAGAATGGAGAATACTATTTTTATTAATATTTTCTCCACTATTCTGGCGCTTGGAATTACAATTCCTCTCGGTATCTATTGCGCCGTTCACAAGAACGGAATAATAGATAAGATAACTCAGGTTATCACAATAATCGGTTACAGTATTCCGGTTTATATTATAGCCTTAATTTTTATTTGGGTTTTTGCTGTAGCGCTGGGTTGGTTCCCGGTAACCGGTTCCCAAACTCCCGGTTCCGATTATGTCGGAATGCAGGCTTTCCTTGACCGTCTTTATTACATTTCTCTTCCTGTAATTGTAATGACTTTCGGTTCTCTCGGCGGTATGACACGTTATGTCCGTGCTGCAATGATCGAAGCTCTCAGCCAGGACTATATCCGTACCGCACGTGCAAAAGGTCTTCGTGAAAAAGTAGTTATCTACTCCCACGCATGGCGCAATGCACTTCTTCCTGTAATCACCGTTATTATCGGATGGTTCCTTGGTATCTTCGGTGGTTCTGTTATCATTGAAAACACTTTCGGACTCAACGGCATGGGTGCGCTTTATTATGTAGGTCTTATGAACAACGACTTTGAGCTTGCTCTTTCCATTCAGATGTTCTACATCGTAGTAAGCCTTCTTGGTCAGCTTGCAATGGATCTTAGCTATGGTCTTGTTGACCCGCGTGTCCGTGTTGATAAATAATAGGGGAGGTATAATGAAATGAATAAAGATAATAAAAAACCTTCCCTGTTTGCACGCCTTTTCGGCAACCGCAATAAACAGTTGAGCTTTATGGAAGAGGAACAGCTCCAGAGCCCGACCAGAATGATCGTTCGTAACTTTTTGAACAACAAACTTGGTATGGCCGGACTTATTGTTTTCCTTTGCATTTTCCTTTTCGTTATGATCGGTCCTAAATTCTTTATCCTTGACCTTTCCTATCAGGATAACACCCAGGTCAACGTTCCTCCCACGCTTTCCATGCTTTCCATCCCGGAAGGACTTGAGGGCAACGTAAAGGATATCACCCCCGGTACCACTTTCGGCGTTGGCGTTGACAACGACGGACATCTTTATACCTGGGGCTATACCAAAATCACCGAAGTTATCGACGTTGGTAATATTCCTGAAGAAGTAAAAGAAGCCCACATCGAACAGATTGCTGCAGGTTATGACCATATCGCCGCCATCGACGATAAAGGCAACGTTTATGTATGGGGTAACGACCGTCTTGGTCAGACCAACCTTCCCAGCGATATCACCACCGCTATGCTTATGAAAAAGAACCTTAACTTCAAACAGCTTGAAGCAGGTTTCCAGTTCAGTGCAGCTCTTACTGAAGATGGTCAGCTCTACATGTGGGGCAACCAGAACATGGCTGACATCAAAGTCAGAAAAGAATATCAGGGCAACATCGAAAAAATTGCTCTTACCACCTATAACTGCGTCGCTCTTCTCAAAGACGGCACCGTTGCATACGTAGGTCTTCAGAAAAACGCTATCGCAGATCAGCTTCCTGAAGGTCTTGACAACATCGTTGACATTGCAGCAACCGGTAACACTGTTGCAGCAGTTGATGCTGACGGCAAAATCACCGTCTGGGGCAATGCTTCCGACGGTCTTAACGTAATCCCGGAAATGAGCGCAAAACCGGTTGAGCTTTATGGCGGTATCAAACACTATACTGCTCTTCTTGAAAACGGCGAAGTTATTTCCTGGGGCAACAACTTCCACAAACAGGCAACTGTTCCGGAATCTGTTGTAGAAAAAGATATCGAAACCGTATTCGCAGGTTTCTATCAGAACTATGCAATCACCACCACCGGCGAAACCGAAACCTGGGGTCTCAAAGGCTATGCTTTCGGTACCGATAACCTCGGCCGTGATATTCTTACCCGTCTTGTCAACGCAGGTCAGGTAACCATGACCGTTGGTGCAATTGCCGTTATTATCTCCCTTGTAATTGGTATCATCCTCGGCGGTGTTGCCGGCTACTTCGGCGGTTGGGTAGATATGATCGTCATGCGTATTGCAGAAGTTATCGGCGGTCTTCCGTTCATTCCTTTTGCAATGATCCTTTCCGCAATCATCGGTACCAGAATTTCCGTTGAGCAGAGAATGTATCTCATCATGGTTGTTCTCGGTATCCTTTCCTGGCCGGGTACCGCACGTCTTATCCGTGCACAGATCCTCAGCCAGCGCGAACAGGAATATGTAACTGCAGCACAGGCAATGGGCGTTCGTGAAAAGACTATTGTTTTCAAACATATTCTTCCTAACGTTCTTTCCCTTATCCTTGTTTCTGCAACCCTTGACTTTGCAACCTGCATGCTTACTGAATCCACTCTTTCTTACCTTGGATTTGGTATTGCACCGCCTACTCCTACCTGGGGTAACATGCTCAACGGCGCAAACAACTCTGTTGTTATCCAGCAGTATTGGTGGCGTTGGGTATTCACTGCGGCGATCTTCGGTGTCTGCACCATTTGTATTAACCTTGTGGGTGACGCTCTTCGTGATGCGGTTGACCCCAAATCCAACGGTAGATAAGGAGGGGAGAAGTTATGGCATTATTGGAACTTAATGATGTAAGAACATTCTTTAAAACCAAACGCGGCATTGTAAAAGCTGTTAACGGCGTTAGCTACTCCCTTGATTCCGGTAAAGTTCTCGGACTTGTTGGCGAATCCGGTTCCGGTAAATCTGTTTCCGCAATGAGCGTTCTCCGTCTTCTTGATGAAAACGGATATATTGACGGCGGCGACATCACTTTCGACGGAAAAGACCTTATTCATCTTTCCAAAGCAGATATGTATAAGATCCGCGGAAATGATATTTCTGTTATTTTCCAGGAACCCATGACCAGCCTTAACCCGGTTTTCACTGTTGAAAAACAGCTTTGCGAACCGCTTATGAACCACCAGGGAATGTCCAAAAAAGAAGCAAAGCTTAAAGCAATTGAACTTCTTGCGGACGTAAAAATCCCTAACCCGGATGTTGTTGCAAAACAGTATCCTCATCAGCTTTCCGGCGGTATGCGTCAGCGTGTTATGATTGCAATGGCTCTTGCCTGCAAACCGAAGATTCTTATTGCAGACGAACCTACCACTGCGCTTGACGTTACCATCCAGGCACAGATCCTTAAACTCATCAACGAGCTTAAAGATAAAAATAATACTGCAGTTCTTTTCATCACTCATGACCTTGGCGTTATCAACCAGATCGCTGATGATGTTGCTGTTATGTATTGCGGACAGGTTGTTGAAATGGCTCCTGCCCATACCATTTTCCATCATTGTGAACATTCTCATCCGTACACCGAAGGTCTTATGCTCTCCATTCCGAGACTTGACACTCCGGCAAACAGTCGTCTTGAAGCAATTCCCGGCGCAGTACCGCATCCGCTCGATCTTCCGAAAGGCTGCAAATTCGCACCGCGCTGCAAATATGCTACTGACAAATGCAGGGAAGAAGAACCCCAGCTTGTTCATGTAAATGAACATCACCAGGTACGTTGCTTCTATCCCAATAAGGAGGACAGACATGGAAAACAATAACAGAGAAGTCCTGCTCAGCATCAGCAACCTTAAACAGTATTTCCCGCTTAAAAAAGGCCGTTTTGTAAAAGCAAACGATGGTGTTTCCATCGATATTTACAAAGGCGAGACCTTCGGTCTTGTTGGCGAATCCGGCTGCGGAAAATCCACTCTTGGCCGTACAATTCTTCAGCTTTATCATCAGACTTACGGACGCACCATGTATTATGGTCGTTCTCTTGATGACATTGCTCCCAAATATGTGGAACAGACCATCAAAAATCTTTCCAAACTCCGCAACGAATGGCATGAGCTTGAAAAGAAAAGAGATAAAATTGAAGCAGAATATGCAGCACTTTCCGAGACTGAACAGTATGCAAAACATGCAGAACTTGACCAGGCCAGAAAACTCGCTGAAGACGCAATGCTCAACATCACCAAGATCTTCGGCGGTCTTATCGTTGTTGAAGACGTAAGTGAAATCGTTGCTGCATATGCAAAAGAATACGGTTTTGCAAAACAGAAATCCGAACTTATCGAAAAACTCGGCAAAGTTCAGCTCAACCTCGACGACCTCGAGTTTGATGAGAACAAAAAACCGGGCAGCGTTGACAGTGCAAAACTTGAATCCGCAAGGGCAAAAGTTGAAGCTGTCAAAGCTGAAATCGAAAAAGTAACCGAAAATATCGATGCTGCAAACAAAGAAATTGATGCACTTCGTGAACTTCATAAAGATGCTCCTGATTTTGATAAATATGAAGCAATGCGCGACAACGGTATTGACCTTGCACGTCTCAACTATAACGAGATGCGCAAACTTCGCCGCGAAATGCAGCTTATTTTCCAGGATCCTTATTCCTCTCTTAACCCGCGTATGAGCGTTGGCCAGATCATCAGCGAGGGTATGGTCGCCCACGATATGATCCGAAACAAAGGTGAACGTATGCAGGAGAGAGTTCTCGAAATCATGGATGAATGCGGTCTTGCACCTTATTTCCTCCATCGTTTCCCGCATCAGTTCTCCGGCGGTCAGAGACAGAGAATCGGTATTGCCCGTGCACTTGCAACCAACCCTCAGTTCGTTGTTTGCGACGAAGCAGTTTCTGCTCTTGACGTATCCATTCAGGCACAGATCATCAACCTTCTTCAGGATCTTAAAGAGAAACAGAACCTTACTTATCTCTTCATCACCCATGACCTTTCCGTAGTTAAATACATTTCCGACCGTATCGGTGTTATGTATCTCGGCAACATGGTTGAGCTTGCAGATTCCCAGGAGATTTTTGATAACCCTGTTCATCCTTATACCGAAGCACTTCTTAATGCTATCCCCACCACCGAGGACGAAGGTCATAAAGACCTCCAGATTCTCGAAGGCGATATCCCCAGCCCGGTAAATCCTCCCAAAGGCTGCAAATTCCATACCCGCTGCGCATACTGCACCGAAATTTGCAAACAGGTTGTTCCGGAATGGGAAGAGGTTGCTCCTAACCACTTCGTAGCTTGCCATCATAAGCTTATGAAGAACATGGAAAATAAGGAATAAGTTTTGAGTTTTGAAAGGAGCTTGAATTATGGCAAAGCATTCTTTTATGCTTTTCCCGAAAAGGGTTGACCGTGCGTTCGAGCTTCAGGCAGAACAAAACGGTCACGACGAGCATATTGAATATGAACGCGAGGAAGTTGATCCGAAATCCCTTGAGGATGAGGTTCAGCTTGCGGACAAAATGGAAAAAGGCGATCTTTTTGCAATGATCATTTCAGCTCTTGGAATGATTGTCCCGATTTGCGCAATTATCCTTATTCTGATGATTGTAATTGCTTGTCTTTTAACCGGTATGTATTAAATGAAAAACCGTGCTCAATTCTGAGCACGGTTTTTTGATAAAAAAGGCTGGACCTTTCGGTCCAGCCTTTTTTCTTATCAGATTTCGGATTTGATCTTGCTGAGCATTGCCTCAACTTTTTCTGCAAGTTCCCTGAGTGCGCCGTCTTTGAACGGAGAAGGAATCTTTGCTTCATCAAGAAGGAGGTTGTAATACTGTTCGCCGCCCTGTTTCATAAGACGGATATAACGTGCGAACGCATCGTCATAATCCTCAAGAGAAGCAAGAAGGAAACCGAATGCTGCAGTCTGTGCAAGGCAGTAATCGATATAATAGAAAGGAGATTCATAGATATGCATCTGATACTGCCAGCGGCGTCCGTCTTCAAGGAAGGGAACACCTTCGAGATTGATATGAGGAAGGAATTTTGCGCAAAGGTCTTTCCATGCTTCGTTTCTTTCGGCGGGAGTCATTTCCGGATTTTCGTAAACGATATGCTGGAAATAGTCAACAATGGTGCCATAAGGAATAAAGGAAAGAGCGCCGAGAGCATGCATATATTTATATTTGGTTGCGTTTTCGCCGAAGAATTTTTCGATGTATTTCCATGCGAAGAACTCCATGCTCATGGAATGGGTTTCTGCGGTTTCCATTCCGCCGCAGCCGATTTCGAGAGCAAATTTGTTATCTGCAATAAGGAATGCGTTGAATGCATGGCCGGCTTCATGGGTCATTACGTCAACGTCATCGGCGGAACCGTTGAAGTTTGCAAGAATGAAGGGCTGTTTATATTTCGGAATTTCGGTGCAGTAACCGCCGCCCCATTTGTTTTTTCTGGATTCAACGTCAAATGCATCGTTTTCGAGCATAAGGTCGATGAATGCTGCGGATTCGTCGCTCATGGCGTGATACATTTCCTTTGCAGCGTTGAAGATTTCCTCTTTGTTACCGGAAGGACGGGGATCACCGCCGGGAATGATAACGTCGTTATCATAAATCATATATTTGTCGATTCCAAGATCCTTTGCGTTTTCACTGCGGAGTTTTGCAACAACAGGAACAATGGATTCAAGAACGTTTTTGCGGAAGGTTTCAACGTCATTTTTATCATAGCAGACGCGCTCCATGCGGTAATAGCCAAGCTCAACAAAGTTTTTGTAGCCGAGCTTCTGTGCCATTCTGGTGCGGACTTTTACAAGGCGGTCAAAAATATCGTCAAGCTGGTCAGCATAACCGTTCATAACGGTTCCGAGAACGGTGTAAGCTTCTTTTCTGGTTTCGCGATCGTCAGATTTGAAATAGCCTGCAAGAGCGGCACGGCTGAGTTTTTCGCCGCGGAATTCAAATTCCATTCCGGCCATAAGTTTGGAATATTCGGAAACGATTTTGTTTTCCTCGATCATATCCTCGATGATTTCCGGGGACATGGCCTTTGCCTGAACTTCCATGTGCTTGAAATAAACAGGGGAGAGCTTTTCTTCAAGTTCTGCGCGGAAGGGAGAATTGAGAAGAGCATCATTATAGTTGTTCATGAGATTTCCGACCTGAGGTCCGATCTCATCAAAATAATCATTTTCTTTTACATAGAATTCATCTGCGGTGTTGCAGCTGTATCTGATGTAGGAAATATTCATTGCGGTGGAATATTCGATTACAAGCCCGAGATATTTTTTGCGCCATTCAAGAACTTCATCCGCGCTTTTTGCGTTTCTGACTCCGTTAATAATTTCAAGAGCATTTTTTTCAAATACTTCAAAATTGATATGCTCATAGGGCATTTCGCTTACTTTCATTGCTTCAACTCCTTTAAAAGTTATAAATCAATTATACACCCAATCCATTTCAAAAACAACATAAAACAGGCGGACATGCAATTTTAAGTTGTTTTTTAATATATTGAATGACAGGGGTGATGTTTTTTGGATTATTTGTTTCTTATAGGGATTCTTTCCGGAATAATATTTTTTGCTCTTCATGTAACCGCGATCAATTCCTTTCCAAAGCCGCTTTCCGCCGAGGATGAGAAAAACTGCTTTGAGGAAATGAAAAGCGGCAGTAAAGAGGCAAAAAACAGGCTTATTGAACACAACCTTCGGCTTGTGGCGCACATAATAAAAAAATATTACAGCAATTCCGCTGAACAGGATGATCTTGTTTCAATCGGAACCATAGGTCTTATCAAGGCGGTTTCCTCATTCAACTATGAAAAAGGAACAAGATTTGCAACTTATGCGGCGAGATGTATCGAAAACGAAATTCTTATGTACTTCCGGAACAAGAAGAAATACGCTCAGGATATTTCGCTTTCGGAACAGATAGATTGCGATAAGGACGGAAACGCTCTTTCCATCGCGGACACAATGGCCGATGAAAGCTATTCCGTAAGCGAATTTATCGAGGATAAAATCGAAACGGAGAATCTTTATAAAACCATTGAGGCGGAACTTCTTCCGAGAGAAAGGGAAATTATTTATCTTCGATACGGTCTGATGGGCAGAAAAGCCTATACTCAACGGGAAATAGCAAAAAAACTTGGAATTTCACGTTCATATGTCAGCAGAATCGAGAAAAAAGCTCTTGAAATATTAAGAGAAAAAATTGATTATAAGCGGTGATGCTCATGTAAAAGAAGCAAAGAAAAAATGTCGTAAATTTTGATATAAAACCAGCTCCAATCGAAAAAACTTATATCGAAATAATTGGAGAGAGGGAAGCGGTGCTCACCGGAAAAAGCGAAATTATTGAACTCGGCGAAACGGTGCTCAAAATAAAATGCAATGAGCACCGGATATTTTTTGAAGGCGAAAGTCTGCGGATCGTAAATTATGCCTATGACGGAATTTCAATAAGAGGCAGACTGAAAAAGATTGAATTTGGAGGGGGATAGTTTTTTGTTTTCCTTTCTTATTGATTTTTTTAACGGATATATTGAATTTTCGGCCGAAGGAGCGGATTCGGAAGGCTTTCTGACATACTGCATCCAGCACGGAATCGATATTTCCGAACCTTTCAAGAAGGATTTCATATTAAACGGAAAAATAAACATAAAAGATTATAAAAAGCTCCGGAAACCGGCAAAAAAATACGGACTTAAACTGCGGATTCAAAGAAAGCGCGGGTTTTATTTTTTTGCAAGGAAAAACAGAAATAAAATCGGCTTTCTTGCGGGAATTATTTATATTTTCGCTTTTTGTATTCTGATGAATCGCTTCGTCTGGGAAATCAACATTATCGGAAATACCGAAACATCGGCAGAAAATATCATGAACTCCGCAGGAGAGATGGGCCTTCTTGAAGGAACTTTTGCGAAAAAACATTTTGTTCAGGATATGGAATGGTATATCCTGAAAGAAAACAAAAATCTTGCATCTGTGGAAATCAATATACAGGGAAGCGTTGCCAATATTCTGGTTGATGAAATGGCAAAAGAGGAACCGATGGTTTCCGACGACGATATTCCGACCAATATTGTTGCTTCAAGATACGGAGTTATCCGGAAAGTTGAGGTTTTCGACGGGCAAAGCGCCATTAAGGTTGGCGATGCAGTTATGAAGGGAGATCTTCTGGTAAGCGCTGTTTTTGAAGACAGACACAAAAAGCTCACTCTCAAGCACGCAAGGGCAAATATCATTGCCGAAACGGATTATAATATTACTGCGGAATTTCCGCTTGAGCAAATTGAGGAAAAAATCGGAGAAATTTGCAGATATCATCTGAATATCAATTTTTTGGGGCGTGATTTTTCCTTTGGAAAAAAAGGAAATCCGGATAATCTTCCGTTTTTAATAAATGAAAAAGAAGTCAGCTTTTTTGGGATTGAACTTCCGATAAAGCTGATAATTACGCGTTTTTTTGATGTAAAGCAAAATACCATTACATATAATTTCGAGGAAGGAAAAGAAGGTGCTTTCCGGATTCTTGGCGAAACGGAGAAAAAAGAACTCGGAAACTGCGAAATAATTTCGAGAAGGACGGAAGAATCGGTACGAAACGGAAAATATATAATAAACGCGGATTATATCATTCTTATGAATATCGCCGAAGAGCAGCCCATCGAATCCGATATTCCCTGGGAAAATACCGACGATATGAGCTGATGAAAAAAATATTGTGCTGAAAGCAAATATATGGTAAAATAAAACTGTAAAAATGAAAGGAGGCGTTTTTTATGTTTGAAATTCCAATGCCGCTGGTCTGGCTTATAATCGCAGTTGTTCTCGGCGTTATCGAAGCAGTTACCGTTACTCTTGTGAGCGTCTGGTTTGCCATCGGCGCAATCGCCGCGATTATTCCGGCATATTTCGGTGTTCCGCTCTGGGGGCAGATTCTTGTTTTTCTTGCGGCATCCGCAATTGCCTTTGCTTTTACAAAAAGATTTTTCAAAGATATTGTAAAAGTTAAAAAGCAGCCGACCAATTCGGACAGTCTCGTTGGCACCGACGGAATTGTTACGAGCGAAATTAATAATCTTGAAGGAACCGGAAAGGTTTATATTTCCGGTCTTACATGGAGCGCAAAAACTTCCGACGGAGATATTATTCCCGAAGGAGCCATCGTAACCGTTGAAAAGATAGAAGGCGCTTCGCTTTTTGTGTATCTTAAGGAACTTTTAAAAGACGAAAAATAAAGGAGGATTTTATCATGCCGTTTGAATTTACCGGACTTATTATCGGACTCGGACTTGTTCTTATTGTTCTCATCATTCTTGCGCTGAACGTAAAAATTGTTCCGCAGGCAACCGTTTATGTAATCGAGCGTCTCGGAACCTATTATGCAACCTGGGAAACCGGTCTGCATTTTAAAATTCCGTTCTTCGACAGAATCGCAAAAAGGGTTTCCATTAAGGAGCAGGTTGTTGACTTCAAGCCCCAGCCGGTTATCACAAAAGATAATGTAACCATGCAGATAGATACGGTTGTTTTCTACCAGATCACTGATGCTAAACTTTTCAGCTACGGCGTTGAAAGACCTCTTTCTGCAATCGAAAATCTTACAGCAACAACTCTTCGTAACATCATCGGCGAAATGGAACTCGACAGCACCCTTACAAGCCGTGATGTCATCAACGTGAAAATCACTTCCATCCTTGATACCGCAACGGATAAATGGGGTATCAAGGTCAACCGCGTTGAGCTCAAAAATATCATTCCTCCGCGTGAAATCCAGGACGCTATGGAAAAACAGATGAAAGCGGAACGTGAACGCCGCGAAACCCTTCTCCGGGCAGAAGGTGAAAAGAAATCCGCCATTCTTATTGCGGAGGGCGAGAAGGAATCTGCAATTCTCCGCGCTGAAGCAGTCAAGGAAGCTAAAATCCGCGAAGCACAGGGTGAAGCAGAGGCAATTCTTGTTGTTCAGAAAGCCCTTGCGGATTCCATTACCTTGCTCAACGAAGCAAATCCGACTCCGGCAGTACTCACTCTCAAGAGTTACGAAGCATTCGAAAAAGCAGCCGACGGCAAGGCAACCAAAATTATTGTTCCGAGCGAGATCCAGTCCCTTGCAAGCCTTGTTGCTTCCGTAAAGGAAGTTTCTGTTGACGGGAACATCGAAAAGTGATATTATAATCTAAACTGCATATAGGAGATACAGGGGTGCTTTCGGGCTGAGATGGCGCTTTGCGCTGAACCCTTTACCTGATCCGGATAATACCGGCGGAGGGAGTGTCGAAAAAGCGTGAACGCATATTTTGTTTTCATGGTCGCTGCGGCAGATCCCTTGCTGCAGCGATTTTTATTTTTAAGGAGTGAAAACAAAATGGAAAACAGAAATCAAAAAACATCAAGGCTCGTTTTCAGCGCAGTTATGATTGCCGTCGGAACAGTTCTCAGCCTTCTGAAAATCGATTTTGTCATGGGCGGGGGACTTACCATCTGCGCAATGCTTCCGCTTGTTATGGTATCTTTCAGATACGGTACAAAGTGGGGACTTTTCACCGCATTTGCGTTCAGTGTGCTCCAATGCCTGCTCGGTCTTGACAATGTTCAGTATGCAACTTCTGTGGGGATGGCTATTGCAATAATCCTTCTGGATTATATCGTTGCATATACCGTCATCGGTTTTTCCGGAATTTTCAGAAACAATGCAAAAAACTTCAGCCGCGCTGTTATCGGCGGAATTGCTCTTACCTTTTTTGCAAGGTTCCTTTGTCATTTTATAACCGGATGGGTAATCTGGGATGCACTCTGGCCCAACGAATTCGGAATGATCGCGCCGGTTTATTCCCTTTGCTACAACGGTTCCTATATGCTTGCGGAGGCAATTATTTCTTCCGCTGCAGCGGTACTTCTTTTCAAAAAGAAGCCGGAATTTTTCCAGTAATCATATTTGTTTTTTTAGGCGGACAGCAAAATGTCCGCCTTTTTTCTTGAACAAAACCGAGCTTTGTGCTATTATATAATAAATATATATTTAAGATAGGGAAGTGTGTTCTTTGGCAGAACTTTCGCCGATGATGAAGCAGTATTTTGAAATAAAAGAGAATAATAAAGACGCCATACTGTTTTTCCGACTCGGTGACTTTTATGAAATGTTCTTTGATGACGCAAAGGTTGCGTCGAAGGAACTTGAACTCACCCTTACCGGCAGGGACTGCGGTCAGGAAGAGCGCGCTCCCATGTGCGGAGTTCCTTATCACAGCTATGAATCCTATGTTGCCCGTCTTATAAAAAAAGGCTATAAGGTCGCAATCTGTGAACAGATGGAAGACCCGGCAACCGCAAAGGGCATTGTAAAACGCGACGTTATCCGCGTTATAACTCCCGGAACGGTTGTTGAAAACGCAATGCTCGAAGAAAGCACCAACAACTATATTGCAAGCATTTTTGTTTCCGGAAAATCCTTCGGAATCTGCTTTTGCGACGTTACCACCGGCGAACTCAAATGCACCAGCACCATTGATTCCGGCGAACTTGATAACAGAATCATCGAGGAAATCAGCCGTTATAAACCCTGCGAAATTCTTTTCAACGATGATTTTCTTGACTGCAAGGAAGCATGCTATTTCATCAAGGAAAGAATCACCTGCATGGGCGAACAGCTTGATGATTCTGAATACGACAAAAAACTTGTTGAAAAGACCATCTATGATCATTTCGGAAAACATAGCCCGAACGAACTCGGTTTTGAAAATATTCTTCAGGAAAACTGCGTTTCCGCATTACTCCGCTATCTTTATGAAACCCAGAAAAACGGCGTAAGCAGAATTTCCTCCGTTAAATTCTATGACGAAAAGGCTTTTATGAAGCTTGATCTTTCCGCAAGACGCAATCTCGAACTCACCGAAACCATGCGCGGAAGAGAAAAAAGGGGAACCCTCCTCTGGGTGCTTGATAAAACAAGCACCGCCATGGGACGAAGACTTCTCCGCTCCTATATCGACAGACCGCTTCTTGACCCGGTTAAAATCGACAAAAGGCTCTATGCTGTCGAAGCTTTTGTAAACGACCCAATGCTCTGTGAGGATATTGCAGAGGAACTTTCCGGAATTTATGACCTTGAGCGCACCATGACAAGGATAATTTTCGGCAACGCGAACCCGAAGGAATATAAAACCCTTGCTGCAAGCATCGGAAAACTCCCGAAAATAAAAGGACTTTTAAGCGGAGTAAACTCGCCGCTTCTTGCGGAACTTCGGGAAAATATCGACCTTCTTGAAGATATAAAAAATCTTATCGACATCGGCATAACCGAAGATCCGCCCATAACTCTTAAAGACGGCGGAGTTATTGCGGACGGATTCAATGCAGATCTTGACGAACTGCGTGATGTTGCAACCAATATCACGGGCAAAATATCCGCCATCGAAGCAACCGAAAAGGAACGCACCGGAATCCCGAAAATGAAAATCGGTTATAACCATGTTTTCGGTTACTATATCGAAGTTTCAAAATCCTACACAAACCTTGTTCCTGCGGAATATATCCGCAAACAAACCCTTGCAAACGGCGAAAGATATATCACTCCTGAACTCAAGGAACTTGAGGAAAAGGTCCTCGGTGCTCACGATAAAATTCTCGTGCTCGAGGCAAAACTTTTTGAAAATATCCGTGCTCAGATCGGTGCTCAGGTTGAAAGGGTGCAGGCTACCGCAAATGCCGTCGCAGCAATCGATGTTCTCCAGTCCTTTGCGGCGGTTTCTCTCCGGAACAATTACTGCAGACCGATCGTCGATTTGAGCGATACCATCGAAATAACCGAAGGCCGTCATCCGGTTGTTGAGCAGATGCTTCGGGGAGCACCTTTTGTTCCGAACGACGTTCTTCTTGATAACCGGGAAAACCAGGTTGCGGTCATCACCGGACCAAATATGGCCGGTAAATCAACATATATGCGCCAGATCGCGCTGATTACCATAATGGCTCAGATAGGCTGTTTTGTGCCTGCAAAATACGCTCATATCGGCATTGTTGACGGAGTTTATACAAGGGTCGGCGCTTCCGATGACCTTTCTGCCGGACAGTCAACTTTCATGGTTGAAATGAGCGAGGTTGCGGAAATCCTCAAAAACGCAACGGGCAGAAGCCTTCTGATTCTTGACGAAATCGGAAGAGGAACGAGCACTTTTGACGGAATGAGCATTGCCCATGCGGTTCTTGAGCACATTGCCGACAGAAAAAAACTCGGTGCAAAAACACTTTTCGCAACCCATTATCACGAGCTCACCGACCTTGAAAACGCATATCCGAACATAAGAAACTACAACGTTGCCGTTAAAAAACGCGGCGATGATATTACATTCCTCCGCCGTATAATAAGCGGCGGCGCCGATGACAGTTACGGAATCGAAGTTGCAAAACTTGCCGGAATCCCGAACAGCGTTGTCAAGCGCGCAAGGGAAATTCTTTCCGCCCTTGAAGAGGGAAAGGAAGTTGAAAAAATTTCCCGCATGCAGCAGAATGACGACCTCATGGGGCAGACGAATCTTTTTGCTTCCATCACAAGCGACGCGGAAAGAATCATCCGCCAGACCGACGTCGAAACCCTTACGCCCATCGAAGCGCTCAATCTGCTTTATGAACTCAAAAGCATTGTAAAATAAAAATCTGTGTGGTGAAAAAATGCCGAGAATAAACCTTTTAGATAAACATATCGCCGAACTTATCGCCGCAGGCGAGGTCGTTGACAGGCCCTGTTCCGTAGTGAAGGAACTTGTTGAAAACTCCATCGACGCAGGCGCAACAAGCATTACTGTCGAAATCCAGAGCGGCGGCAACACATATATCCGCGTTACCGATAACGGCTGCGGAATTGAACCGGAGGATATTCCGAAGGCATTTCTGCGCCACGCAACAAGCAAGATACGCGAAGAATGGGATCTTGAAAGAATCATGACCTTCGGTTTCCGCGGCGAAGCCCTTGCTTCCGTTGCTGCGGTTTCCCATGTTGAAATCATGACCAGAACAAAAGATTCCAAAACCGGTTTCCGATGCGAAGCAACGGACGAAGGCATTTCCGAAATCGAGGAAGCAGGATGTCCGGAAGGAACGACCATAATTGTCCGGGATCTTTTTTATAATACCCCCGCAAGACAAAAATTCCTCAAAAAAGACGTTGCGGAAGCAAATGCAGTTGCCCAGGTTATGGATAAAATGGCGCTTTCCCATCCGGAAATCAAATTCTGCTTTATCCGCGAAGGCGAAAACAAACTCCAGACTTACGGAAACGGCGACCTTCTTTCTGTAATTTCCGCTGTTTACGGCAGGGATTTTGCAAAAGAAACCATCGAAGTCAATTACAGCCCCATCGGCCGCGGTAATCTTAAAATTTCCGGATATATCACAAAACCTTCCGCTTCAAAACCAAGCAGAAACTTCCAGAACTTTTTTGTCAACACCCGTTTTGTAAAAACAAGAACCGCAATGGCTGCCCTCGAGGAAGCATTCAAAGGCTCCGCCATGATCGGAAAATTCCCCGGCTGCGTGCTGAATCTTGAAATCCCGCCGGAAACAGTTGACGTAAACGTTCATCCGGCAAAGACGGAAGTACGGTTTGTAAGCGAAAAAGAGGTATTTGACCTTGTTTATTACGGCGTAAAAAATGCTCTTAATACAAGGGACGTTTCCGCCATTCTTGAAGAATCCAAAAAAGTTAACAAAACATTCTGGGATGATATCAGAAGCCCGAAGGAAAAAGAACATTTTGAAAATGTTGTAGTCCAGACAACACTTTCCCAGACCCCAAAAACGGATTTTATTCCGCGGAAATATCGGGACGTGAAATTCAGCTTTGCCGAAAGCGACAACGTTTCTGCAAGGAACAACGATAATCTTGCGTCATACCGCATTGACGGCGACGTTACCCATACCGCTCAGTATAAAATCCGCCAGGCTGCTGATAAAGCCGCTCTGGAGGGTACGGAACTTCCGAAGGAATATATTGAGGGAATCAGCGCAATCAAGGATGCAGGAGCTCCTGTTCCGGAAATTCCGCGCAATCTCAAAACCGATCCTCTTCCGTTCGGAAATTTAAAATATGTCGGCGAGGTTTTCAAAACCTATATTCTTCTTGAATCCGAGGACGAACTTGTTTTTGTTGATAAACACGCCGCGCATGAGCGCATTCTTTATGAGAAACTGAAGAAGGGAATCGGTGCATTCGATTGTCAGACTTTGCTCAGCCCAATTACTTGCAAACTCAGCGATGAACAGTGCGAAGCGGTTCTTGAAAATCCGGAGGAAATGGAAAAATTCGGGTTTATCATCGACGATTTCGGAAGGGGAACAGTCCTTGTACGTTCGCTTCCGTTCTGGGTAAAGGCAAAGGAAGCTGAAAGCATCATCGGCGAAATTGCCGATTCCATCAATGCCTGCCACCATGACCTTACTCCGGAAAAACTGGACAGGCTTTATGCAAGCATTTCCTGCCGCGCCGCAATTAAAGCTAACGACAAGAACTCCCAGCCGGAACTCGAAACCATAGTGAACGTTCTGCTCAGCGACCCGAGCATCCGTTATTGTCCCCACGGAAGACCGGTTTCCACCACCATCAGCAAAAATAAGCTTGAGCGGATGTTCGGACGCCAGCAGTGAGGTCGTTATGGATAAAAAAATACCAGTTATTGCCGTAATCGGACCAACAGCTTCCGGAAAAACCGGACTTGCGGTCCGCATTGCGGAAGAATTCGGCGGCGAAGTTATTTCCGCCGATTCCATGCAGATATATTCCGAACTTACAATCGGAACCGCAAAACCCACCGAAAAGGAAATGCGCGGGATTCCTCATCATCTCATCGGTCATAAAAGCATCGACGATGAATATTCCGTTGCAGATTACGTTGAGGAAGCAAAAAAAGCTATCGCTGACGTTTATTCAAGAGGGAAACTTCCTGTTCTTTGCGGAGGAACGGGGCTTTATGTTGATTCGCTTCTTTCCAACACCGAGTTTTCCAAAATAAAAAGCGACCCGGATATCCGGAAAAAGCTTTTTGAATTTGCTGAGGAAAACGGAAACGAAGCGCTTTTTGAAAAACTTCTTGCAATCGATCCGGAATCCGCAAGAAAGACCCACGCAAACAACCTCACGAGGGTTGTTCGTGCGCTGGAGGTTTTTGAAATAACCGGAAAAACCATGTCTGAGCACCAGAAAGATTCTCATCCGAATCCGAGCATCTATGATGTTTGCTATATCGGAACAAATTTTGCCGAAAGGGAAAAACTTTATGCAAGAATCGGAACAAGAATCGATGAGATGCTCAGGGAAGGCGTTGAGGATGAAGCAAGGTTCCTTTTTGAGCATCACGGAACCTGCACTGCTGCTCAAGCCATCGGATACAAGGAGTTTTATCCGTATTTCCGTGGTGAAATGAGCATGGAGGATGCTGTTGCCGTGCTCAAACAGGAAACACGCCGCTATGCAAAGCGCCAGCTCACATGGTTCCGAAGAAACACAAAAATAAACTGGCTCTGCAAAGATGAATTTTCCGATCCGGAGGAACTTTGCAAGGCTGCATTTAATATAACCAAAGAATTTCTGGAGAAAAAATGAAAAGTAACGTGCTGAAAATAATGGCAGTTTTACTGTCGCTTTTTCTTATAGTCTATGCCGGTTTTCAAGGCTTTGCATTCTTTTATAATCCATACCAGACCGAAATTGCCGTGACTTATTCCGTAAACGAGGCTATACACGTCAGCGGAATGGCTGTCAGGACAGAAACGGTGATTGAGGATCAGTATGGCGGAAGCGTAAGTTATATCCATGAGGACGCGGCAAAGGTCCTTAAAAACAAGCCTGTTGCCTATGCTCATGCATCTTCCGATACCGTTCAGAAGATGGAAAGGGCAGAGGAGCTTCAGAAGGAAATAAGCCTTCTTGAGGAAGCTGCAAGCGGTGTTTCCCAGCTTTACGGCTCCTCCGAATTCATCAATGACCAGATCGGAAACGCGGTTCTTTCCTATTCCGGAATTATTGCAAACGGAAGTTTTTCCGATTTTGGTGCGGTAAAGGACAGCCTTCTTCTTTCGATCAACAAAAAAACAACCATCACCGGCGAACCCAATAAATTTGAGGAACGCATTGCGGTGCTCAAAGCGGAATTTGAGGAACTTCAGAACGAAATCAATTCCGATGAAGCGAGCACCGTAACTTCTCCCAAGACCGGATATTTTATTTCCTCCGTTGACGGATTCGAAAATGTTATCAACAAGGAAACCCTTTTTGAAAAAAACGTTTCCGAAATCGAGGATATTATCTATCAGGACGTTGTTGCCGCTGAAGAAAAAATCGGCAAGATTGCCGACGATTACAAATGGTACTACGTGATTTCTGTTTCTCCGGAGGAGGCGGAACTTTTTCGTCCGGGAAAGAAAGTTACCGCGAACTTCGACGGAATCAAAACCCCGGTAAAGCTCGAGGTTTTTGAAAAAATCGAGGATGAAACCAGCGAAAACGTAATCATCGTTCTTCTTTGCAAAACCTTCACCGCGGAATACGCATCCCTCCGGCAGGTGAATGCGGATATCGTTTTCAGCACCATTTCCGGTCTTCGGATTTCTTCCGACGCCATAAGGTTTAATGACCAGCAGCAGATGGGCGTTTTTATCCTTGACCGAAGCGAAGTAAAATTCCGTGCGGTTGAAATCGTTTATTCCGGAAGCGGATATCATATCGTCAGATGGAAGCAGGGAACAAAGAACGCTCTCCAGCTTTTTGACGAAGTTTTTGTGGGAGGAAACGATCTTTATGTCGGAAAAGTTATTGACTGATACCGAACTCAACGTCCGGGAAACTTTTGAAAGGATCTCCGCCGCCGCAGAAAAAGCAGGAAGAGATCCTTCTGAAATCCGGCTTATGGCCGTTACAAAAACCGTTGCCCCGGAAAAGATAAACGAAGCGATAAAATCCGGATGCGACCTTCTCGGCGAAAACAGGGTTCAGGAGCTGCTCGAAAAATATGAGAGCTATAATAAATCCGCCGAAATTCATTTTATCGGAAGGCTCCAGACCAACAAAGTCAAATATATCGTCGATAAGGTGACAATGATAGAATCGGTGGATTCGATAAAACTTGCGGAGGAAATCGAAAAGCGCTGTTCAAAAATCGGTAAGATTATGGACATTCTTCTCGAGGTAAATATTGCCGGAGAGGAAAGCAAAGGCGGTTTTTCCCCGGAGGAAATTCCATCCGTTTCTGAAAAAATCCGCGATTTTCCGCATCTGAGGCTCCGCGGTTTAATGACAATCGGCCGTTTTGGAGCAGAAATTGAAGAAACACGGCAATATTTTGAAAAAATGCGTCATCTATTGGTTGACATTAAGACCAAAAACATAGATAATATATATATTAATATATTGTCGATGGGTATGTCCGGAGATTACGAACTTGCTGTTTCGGAAGGAGCAACAATCGTAAGAGTCGGACGGGGCCTTTTCGGCGAAAGAAAATATGTTTAATCAGATCGAAAGATTTTTTTACACAGGAGGAAATTACAATGGCATTTATGGACAAATTTAAAAGCGTACTCGGAATTCCCGAGGATGCAGAAGAAATGTACGAAGATGAAGATCTTATGGCAGAAGAAGGTTCTTCCGATTCTTCCGAAGAAGCAGACACCGCCAAAACTTCCATTTTCGGAAAATCCGTATCTTCCGATTCCAAACAGAACAAAGTAGTTAACATCCATACCACCACCCAGCTCCAGGTTGTTCTTGTTAAACCGGAACGTTTTGACGACGCAAGACCCGTTGCTGACCACCTCAATTCCAAACACACTGTTGTTCTCAACCTTGAAGCAACCAACAAGGAAGTTTCCAGAAGACTTATCGACTTCCTCAGCGGCGTTGCTTACGCAAACAACGGCCAGATCAAACGCGTTGCAAACAGCACCTATATCATCACTCCCTATAATGTCAACATTATGGGCGATCTTCTTGATGAACTTGAAAGCAGCGGCGTTTTCTTTTAATTAATTAAAAAATAATTTGGAGGTGAATATCTGTGTTGACACCTAATGATATTTCAAGCAAAAAATTTGAAAAAGCAGCTTTCGGATATAAAGCAGAAGAAGTTGATATGTTCCTGACCGAAATTCTCAATTCCTATTCCGCTGTTTATGCCGAAAAGGAAGCCGCCGAGGAAAAACTTCTTGTTCTTGCAGAAAAACTCGAAGAATACCGTTCCAACGAAGACAGCCTTAAAACCGTTCTCCTCGGAGCACAGAAGCTTGGCGAAAACATCGTCCGCGATTCCAAAGCAAAGGCAGAGGTCATTGTTTCCGAAGCCGAAAATCAGGTAAAACAGGTGTTTGCCGAATCCGAATCCAAAATTATAAAAGAAAAAGAAACTCTTATAACCCTCCAGAAGGAAACTGCAGAATTCAAAAAACGTCTTCTTGCAATGTACAGACAGCATCTTGAACTCATAAGCCTTATGCCCGAAAACAACGAGGACAAAGAGGATGAACCCGAAGCACCCGCAGAAGAAGCTGTTAACGAAGAAATCGTTTCCGAAGAACTTTTTGAATCCGAAGACATCGATTTTGATGAAGTTTCCATGGCGGAAACAAAAAGAATTGACCTTGATTTAGAGGCCGATGTAAAAGAATAATTGACAGGAGAAACAAATCAGAAATGGCCATCGATTATAATGCAACAATGAATCTGCCGAAAACCGATTTTCCGATGCGTGCAGGACTTCCGCAGCGTGAACCGGAAATGATTAAAAAATGGCAGGATGAAGAACTTTATCAGAAACTTATGGAGAAGAACAAGGACCTTCCGCTTTATGTTCTTCATGACGGTCCTCCTTATGCAAACGGCGACATTCACATGGGAACCGCTCTCAACAAAGTTCTTAAAGACATTATCGTAAAATATAAAAACATGAGCGGCTTCAAAGCTCCTTATGTTCCCGGCTGGGATACCCACGGACTTCCCATCGAACTCAAAGCAATGAAAAAAGTCGGCGTTGAAAACATCCATTCAGCCATTGAACTCCGTAAAGTTTGCCAGGAATTTGCAGAATATTACGTTGACGTTCAGAGAAAACAGTTCATGCGCCTCGGCTCCATCGGCGATTATTTCAGACCCTATCTCACTTTCCAGCATAAGCATGAAGCTGAACAGATCAGAATCTTCGGCGAAATGGCTAAGAAAGACTTCATTTATAAAGGTCTTAAACCGGTTTACTGGTGCCCCGAATGCCAGACTGCTCTTGCTGAAGCAGAGATCGAATATGAGGAAGATACCTGCCATTCCATCTATGTAAAATTCAAAGTTGACGATGACCAGGGAAAACTTGCTCCTCTCGGAACCGAACTCGACAAAACCTATTTCGTAATCTGGACAACCACCACCTGGACTCTTCCGGGCAACCTTGCAATCTGCCTCGGACCGGAATATGAATACGTTGCAGTAAAAGCAAACGGCGAATACTACATCATGGCAAAAGAGCTTGTTGAAAGCGCCATGAAAGCAGCAAAAATCGAGGAATACACCGTTTCCGAAACCAGCGTAAAAGGTACTGACCTTGAGTATATCGTTTACAAACACCCGTTCATCGACAGAACCGGCCTTGTAATCGTCGGCGACCACGTAACTCTTGAATCCGGTACCGGATGCGTTCATACCGCTCCCGGTCACGGTGTTGAGGACTATGAGGTCTGCGTAAACCATTATCCCGAAATTCCGATCATTGTTCCCGTTGACGGCGAAGGCAAACTCACCGCTGAAGCTGGCGAGTTCCAGGGACTTACCACCGGCGACGCAAACAAAGCGATCCTCACAAAGCTTACCGAACTCAACGCACTTTTCGCAGTTGAAAAAATCATCCACCAGTATCCTCACTGCTGGAGATGCAAATCTCCCATCATTTTCCGCGCAACCGAACAGTGGTTCTGCTCCGTTGACGGATTCAAAGAGGATGCGTGCAAAGCCATCGACGGCGTTCAGTGGATTCCCGAATGGGGCGGCGACAGAATCAAAGGCATGGTCACCGACCGTTCTGACTGGTGCATCAGCCGTCAGAGAACCTGGGGTGTTCCGATTCCGATTTTCTACTGCAAAGACTGCGGCAAGGTAATTATCAACGAAACCACCATCGAAGCTGTTGCATCTCTCTTCGAAAAAGAGGGAAGCGACGCCTGGTTCAAATATGAAGCAAACGAAATCCTTCCCGAAGGATATAAATGCGAATGCGGCTGCACCGAATTCACCAAGGATAACAACATTATGGACGTCTGGTTCGACTCCGGTGTTTCCCATGCAGCAGTATGCGACGAAGAACACGGTCTCAGATGGCCCGCAGACCTTTATCTTGAAGGCGCAGACCAGTACCGCGGCTGGTTCCAGTCCTCTCTTCTTACTTCCGTTGCAGCAAAAGGCGGAGCACCTTATAAGGCAGTCTGCACCCACGGCTGGGTTGTTGACGGCGAAGGCAAAGCGATGCATAAATCCCTTGGAAACGGCGTAAGCCCCGACGAAGTAACCGAAAAGTACGGCGCTGATATCCTCAGAACCTGGGTTGCTTCCTCCGACTATCACGCAGATATCAGAATCTCCGGCGATATTCTCAAACAGCTTTCTGACGTTTACCGCAAAATCAGAAACACCGCAAGATTCATTCTTTCCAACCTCAACGACTTTGATCCCGACAAGGATTCCGTTGCTGTTGAAAAGCTTGACGGAATAGACAAATGGGCTCTTGCAAGAATGGATGAAATCCTTGATAAATGCAAAGCTGCTTATGATAAATTCGATTTCCATATCGTATATTCCTGCATCCGCGATTTCTGCACCACCGACCTTTCCAACTTCTATCTTGATATCCTTAAAGACAGACTTTACGTTGAAAAAGCAGACAGCGAAAGCAGAAGAGCCGCGCAGACCGTTATTTATAATATCCTTCGCGGCATGACCCTTTGCCTTGCACCGATCCTTTCCTTCACCGCTGAAGAAATCTGGGGATACCTTCCCAGAAGCGAAAAAGACGACGCAGGTTCCGTATTCTTCAATCGGATTCCCGAAAAGAGCGGAGTTGCTGCTGATGAAGAATTCATGGCAAAATGGGAGAAAATCGACGAACTTCGTGATATTGTCAATAAGGCACTTGAAGAAGCCCGTGCTCAGAAACTTATCGGCAAATCCCTTGAAGCAAAAGTAACTCTCAATTGCGGAAGAGACTGGTACGAATTTGCAAAATCCGCAGAAAACGACCTTGTTTCTGCCTTCATCGTTTCCGCTGTTGAAATCGGAACTTCCGAATTCGACGGTGTTGATGTAAAAGTTGAAGTTGCTCCCGGCGAAAAATGCGAACGCTGCTGGACTCACAGCCACACCGTCGGCGAATGCGCCGAACATCCTACTCTCTGCGCACGCTGCGCCGAAATCGTAGGCTGAATTTAAATCAATAAACGGGCGGAACCTTTTCCGGTTCTGCCCGTAACTTTTTGGAGGCAAAATGTTTCAGCTTATTTCAACAATAATTGCTGTACTCCTTGTTGCCGCCGACCAGGCAGTTAAAAACTGGGCCGCGGAAACGCTTACAAAAGGCGAAATTGCCGTAATAGAGGACGTTCTTTATCTCAAATATGCCGAAAACACCGGCGTTGCGTTCAGCATGTTCTCCGATAACAGATGGGTGCTGGTCGGAGTTACCGGACTTATGCTCATCGCTGTGCTTGCATATTTCCTTTCCGGAAAAGTCAGCGGAAAGCTTGAACTTTTTTCGCTTTCGCTTCTTCTTTCCGGCGGTGTCGGAAATATAATCGACAGAGTCAGCCTCGGATACGTAATCGACTATATTGACGTTCGAATCATCAATTTTGCGATTTTCAATCTTGCGGATATCTGCATCTGCGTCGGCGCATTTTTGCTTTGCGTTGCGGTTTATCTTTCCGATAAAAAAGAAAAGGAAGAGAAAATTGCAAAACAAAAGGAATTAGAGGAAATCGATAAGGATCTTGAAATAATTTTCGGCGGTGAAAGCAATGAATAAAATCGTTATAACCGTTCCGGAAGATTCCGACGGAATGAGAATCGACAAATTCCTTGCGGAAGCCATTGATTATCTGACCCGTTCCGCTTTGCAGAAGCTTATCACCGCGGGAAACGTTGAAATCGATGGAAAATCCGTTGCAAAAAGCCGCGTGCTCAAGGAAGGAGAGGATATTTCCGTTTTCATTCCTGATGCCGTTTCCCTTGACGTCGAAGCAGAGGATATTCCGCTTGATATTTATTATGAAGACGACGACCTGCTCGTTGTTTATAAACCGAAGGGAATGGTCGTTCATCCTGCACCCGGAAATCATAACGGAACCCTTGTAAATGCGCTTTTGTGGCACTGCAGGGACAGCCTTTCCGGCATAAACGGCGTTCTCCGTCCGGGAATCGTTCACAGAATTGATAAAGATACCAGCGGACTTCTTCTTATTGCTAAAAACGATTTTGCTCACGTTCACCTTGCGGAGCAGATAAAAGAGCACAGCCTCAACAGGATTTACCAGACCATTGTTTACGGCGTAAATCTTCCGGATGAAGGTGACGTTGACGCTCCCATCGGAAGAAGCACCAAGGACCGTAAGAAAATGGCTGTCATTGATGGCGGCCGGAGCGCACAGACACATTATTCCGTTGTAAAACGATATTCCGGATTCACCCATGTTCAGTGCAAGCTTCGAACCGGAAGAACACACCAGATAAGAGTCCACATGGCGTATATCGGCCATCCGGTTGCCGGAGATGCGGTTTACGGACCCAAAAACGTTATAACGCAGCTTTGCGGACAGTGTCTGCACGCAGGAACGCTTGGTTTTATCCATCCGAGAAGCGGGGAATATATGGAATTCACAGCACCGCTTCCGGAATATTTCACCGAATTTGAAAGAAAGCTGGTCGAGCTTTAATGATAGAGAGCATTTCGGATATTCTTATAATTACCGACGTTGACGGAACTCTTCTGCGCGAAAATAAGGGCATTTCGAAAGAAAACCTCGAGGCAATAAAAAGATTCACTGACAAGGGCGGACACTTTACAGTATCCACCGGCAGGGCAATCGACGTCGCAAGGGAGCTTCTGGAAGGAATTCCGATAAATACTCCCTCCGTACATATAAACGGCGGATATTTTTATGACTGGCAGAAGGAAGAAATCATCGAACCGCATTATATTTCAAAATATGCCCGTTATGCGGTAAAAAAGATTGCTGAAAAATTCGATTTCTGCGACTGCCATTTTGCAAGCACCGATTCGGTGAACCTTATGACCTCCGGAAAATATCTCCGCAAATATATTCCGGAGAGGGAATTCCATTTCTTCGAAGGAAGTTTTGAGGATATTCCAGAGAACGTATATAAGTTCATCGTCTGCTGCGACCCGGAAAATATGGATGAGGTCAGAAAATTTGCCGAATCCGTTTCCGGAAAAGACGTCAAAATCATCCAGTCAAGCCCCTTTTTCCTTGAAATTCTTCCGCCGGAAAATTCAAAAGGAAAATCCCTTGAAAGACTTTGCGAAATGACAGGCATCCCGCTTGAAAATTCCGTTGCCGCGGGGGATTTTGAGAACGATTCGGAAATGATTCTTGCTGCAGGAATCGGCGCCGCGGTTGAAAATGCACAGGAAAGTCTTAAAGAAAAAGCGGACATAATTCTTCCATCCTGCGAGGAAAATGCCATTGCGCACCTTATAGAGTTCCTGGAGGAAATGTATGAATGAGGACGAAAAAATCAGCAGAAAAATGCTGATTCTGATGTTTATATTATGCCTGATTGCTTTTGCGGCAGTTGCGGCGGTTCTTGTTTTTTATTCGCCGAAGGAATTTTCGCCTTCTTTTTCCGGAATTGATGAAGAAAGCGTTTCCGAAAATCCGCTTTGGGAGGAAAGCTCCGTTTTTCCTCTTGGAATAAATACCGCAACCGCCGAAGATCTTCAGCTTATTCCGGATATCGGACCGGCCACCGCAAAGCTTATAATTGATTACCGCAATGAATACGGAACGATTGTGACTTTTCGTGAACTTATGAGCATTGAGGGCATCGGTGAGAAAACCGTTGAGCTTCTGAAAGAATATTGCATAATTAATTAAATAATTTTCAAAAAATGGTTGACAAACCAAAAAATACGTAGTATAATAACAAAGTCGCTGGACGACAGCGATTTGCCTTTGTAGCTCAGTTGGTAGAGCAGGGGACTGAAAATCCCCGTTTCGATGGTTATATTCCGTCCGGAGGCACCAGACATGCGGATGTATCTCATCCGGTAGAGCGCCACCTTGCCAAGGTGGAGGTAGCGAGTGCGAGCCTCGTCATCCGCTCCAAAAGGCGAAGGAAGGCACTTAATTTCGTTACGATTTTAAGTGCTTTTTCATTCGGCGTCATAGCCAAGAGGTAAGGCACGAGTCT
>JAFQBT010000042.1 GCA_017399625.1 Oscillospiraceae bacterium | reverse complement strand
TCTGACTTCTGCAAGAACGCCGGAGCGAGCGCAGGAACGTTTAAAACGTCTGAGTGCGCTGTCAAGAGATTCATTTTCTTTTACATGAATTTCTGCCATAATCTGTTTCCCTCCTTCGCCATTGGGCTGGAGCTAAGAACATTTCTGTTCTTTGTACATAAATGTAACAGTCTTATTATATACTTGAAGACCCGCTCTGTCAAGTATAAATTTGCCCTTATTTTTATTAAATTTATATTAACATCCTAATACATTATTATAATCAAAAGGGCTTCGCTTTGCGGTTTTTCGACGGAAAGGCTTTTGAAAAGAAACACCCGGGTTCGTTTGATGAAAAATCTTCTTCTTTTCCGGGGAAATTTTTATTTTGTGCAACAAAAAAGGTTAAATATACTACTATTATAATGTAAGGAAAAATAAAAAGGGTGATTTTCATGAAAAAGCTTTTCTTAATTTTGCTTGCGGCGGTCATGCTTCTTTCTTCCTGTTCCGGAGAAGAAGAATTTTTTGAAGAACCGGCAGACTATGATATTTTGGAAAACCAAAACAAGGACAAGCCCTCCAAAGGAAATTATTTTACCTATACCCCGATAATCGATATTTTTTCGCCGGAACTCGGCGAATTTTCGACTTTTTTGGATTTTTACGGAAACAAATTTATAATGGATTCCGGCACGGACAAGGCTTTTCTTTTTTCCTATAACTTGCTGAATGGAAAAAGCGAAAATCTTACCAACAAACTCGGTTTCCATTCCGAAAATGTTTTTTCCGATGGTGAAAACTTTTATCGCATTGAAAATGAAGGATTTGAAAATTATCTTGTTATCCAAAATTCCGAAGGAGAAATATCCAAAAGAATCCGGACATCAATAGAAGAAGCGGAATATGATGAAGGCGCTCTTCCGCCGGAAATCCGTTGGGATTTTTTCAAAAGGGGCGAAAAGATAGTACTTATAAAAAATTTTGAAAGCGGCGCATTGAGCACCTTCTGTTACAGCACAAAAGCCGGAGAAATTATCGAGAAGCATAAAAATCTTTCCTCTTCCGGACATAAAACTATTCCCACAAACGGATATGTGACCTATGTTATGGAAGTAGACGGACTTTTTACAATTTTTGCTTTTGAACCGACGAACGATAAAACTCAAATTTTCGGGCCTTCAGTTACCGATAAAATTCTTTGTTCCGCCTTCGACGGAAAGCATTTTGTCTGGAGCACCGAAAGCGGAATTTTTTATAAGCCGCTTTCCGGAAAGACCGTTCAGATAAGCGACAAAGGCGGAAAATTTGCCTTCCTCGGAAGAAACTTTGTTGTTTACAGCACCGGCGAAAAACTTGTTCTCTACCGACTCGATAAAAACCGTGAAGGCGGATATAACTATTCCGGTCTTGATTTTATCTATGCGGACGAAAACATCGCGGTTTTCAAATGCGGCAACCCGGATTTTGGCGAAGAATTTCTTTCGGTTCAGATAAAAGTCGGCGAAAAACCGAAAAGCACGATGGACGAACCGGATATGGCACCGCCGATGATTGCGGTTGACGGATACGATTATTATTGCTATCACGGAAAAAGCGAGGTCACTCCTTCCAAAAAGCAGATTTGCGGAAAGATAACCTCCGTTTGGGACGACCATTCAACCGGTCCAAGAAAGAACAATCAGGGTAACAGCTCCGAATTCCTCGGTTCAAGGTATGCTTTTGTTGATGGGGTTCTTTTGGTTGAATCCGGAGAAAACTGGTATAAGTGTGAAAAAGGTTCCGCTCTTTCGGAGATAAATATGAATTAACAAAACCCGTGCTCAAAATTTGAGCACGGGTTTTGTTCTTGAGCACAGGAATATCAGAATACAAAGTTTCCGTTTTCAAAGATGGTTACTTCTTCGCCTTTGCGGGTTTTGCCGGTGATGGAAAGATCCGCGGTTCCGACCATAAAGTCAACGTGAACTCCGGCGGAAGCATTGATTCCCCGCTCGAAAAGTTCCTCTTCGGTCATTTCGTCGCCGCCTTTGATGCTGGAAGGATAGGCTTCGCCGAAGGCAAAATGGCAGGATGCGTTTTCGTCGAAAAGGGTGTTGAAGAAGGTGATTTTGCTGTTGGAAATGGGCGAATCATAGGGAACAAGGGCGATTTCGCCGAGGTAACGGCTGTTTTCGTCGGTATCGAGAGCCTTGTTGAGAACTTCCTCGCCTTTTTCCGCGGTTGCCTTTACGATTTTTCCGTTTTCAAACTCAAAGCGGATTTTGTCAACAATGTTTCCGTTGAGGACGAGAGGTCTTGCGGAATAGAGAACGCCGTTCACGCCGTCGCGCTTCGGTGCGGAGAAAATTTCCTCCGTGGGCATATTGGCAACGAATTTATGACCGGCTTTGCATTCTTCGCCGCCGGCAAGCCACTGGCAGTTTTCCGGAAGCTCCACAACAAGGTCGGTGCCGAGGGAGTTTTTGTAATGGACGGATTCAAGATCCATTCCGGTGAGGATTTTCGCTCTGCGCTCGAGGTTTTCGCAATGCTCTTTCCATGCTTCAACTGCGTCGCCGTCCTCGGTGATGCGGACCATTTTAAAGATGGTTTCCCAGAGTTTTTCGTTGGCTTCCTCGCCCTTGAGTTCCGGAAAAACTTTTTCCGCCCAGGGGGTTATGGGAACGGAAGCGACGCACCAGGGGAATCCATTTGTCATTTCGAGGTTATAGAAATCCGCAAGGTCACGGTTGGAAGCAATGCTGTAACGGCGCTGGCGTTCCTGGTCAACACCTTTAAGGTTTTCCGGGTCGGCGGCGGCGATGGAAATATATCCCGCGCCCTCTTTTGCAAGGGTGTTGAGTCTTTCCGCATCCCAGCTGTAAACGCCATCAAAAAGGCTGTCGTCAGCCCGGAGCCAATGCTCTCTTGTGCAGTAATCGTCGCGCCAGAGCATGATTACGTCCTTTGCGCCGAGGTCATAAGCGGCTGTGGTAAGAAGCCTTCCGAAATCCGCCCGGTCAACGGGGCAGTTTATAACAAGGGTCTGGCCTTTCTGAAGGTTGATTCCGACCCCGACAATAAGTCTTGCGTATTGCCAAAGCATTTTCTGGTTCATAAAAAATCTCCTTTCAAAGAAGCCTCCCCTATCAGGGGAGGTGGATTTTGCCGAAGGCAAAAGACGAAAGGGTGGAATTTTTGTTTTCCACCCTTTGATTTTTCCTGAAAGACCGTTTTGCACAGGAAGGAATCCCTCCACCGTGCCTACGGCAACGGTCGCCCCAACTCTTGCGGTGCCCAAAATATTCTTCGGCATTCGCCTCGAACATTTTGACCGCGGCGCCAAACCTTGCTCGCTGTTTCGCCCACTGGGCGCGCTTCGCAAGCTTTGCTCTTTAGGCAAGGGAGGCAATTTTATTTTGCAACAAAGTTGACGAGTTTTCCGGGAACGCAGATTTCCTTGAGGATGGTTTTTCCTTCAAGTTCAGCGGCTGCGGCTTCTTTTGCTGCGGCGATGCAGGTATCTTTATCCGCATCGGCTGCGACGTTCATTCTCGCTTTGATTTTTCCGCAGATCTGGACTACCATTTCGATGGTTGCGTCAACGCATTTTGCTTCATCGTATGCGGGCCAGTCCTGTTTGCAGAGGAGCTCTTCGTGACCAAGGCTCTCCCAGAGTTCTTCGGTGATATGAGGAGCAAAGGGATTGAGAAGGGTGAGGAAGAGTTCGTATTCATCCTTGGTGATGCTGCCGGTGGCGGTGATATCGTTGATAAGGCTCATCATTGCGGCGATGGCGGTGTTGGCCTTGAGGTTATCAACGTCCTCGCCGACCTTCTTGATGGTCTTATGGAAGTTGCTTTCGAGTTCGGGGCGGATTCCTTCGCCGGACATGATATCCTGGAGAGCCCATACCCTGTCGAGGAAGCGTTTGCAGCCTTTGATGGAGTTGGTGTTCCAGGGAGCGGCTTTTTCGAAGTCGCCGATGAACATTTCATAAAGGCGGAGGGTATCTGCGCCGTAATCGCGGATTACGTCATCGGGGTTTACTACGTTGCCGCGGGATTTGGACATCTTTTCGTTGTTTTCGCCGAGGATCATGCCGTGGCTGGTGCGTTTGGAATAGGGTTCCTTGGTGGAAACTGCGCCGATATCATAGAGGAATTTATGCCAGAAGCGGCTGTAAAGCAGATGGAGGGTGGTGTGTTCCATACCGCCGTTGTACCAATCTACGGGCATCCAGTAATCAAGAGCTTCCTTGCTGGCAATTCCGGTGTCGCAGTTCGGGTCGCAGTAGCGGATGAAATACCAGGAAGAACCTGCCCACTGGGGCATGGTATCGGTTTCGCGGTGTGCGTGTCCTCCGCAGCAGGGACAGGTGGTTTCAACCCAGTCGGTCATGGTGGAAAGGGGGCTTTCGCCGGTATCGGTGGGTTCATAGGATTCAACTTCCGGAAGGAGAAGAGGAAGCTGATCTTCCGGAACGGGCTGCCAGCCGCATTTTTCGCAGTAAATCATCGGGATGGGTTCGCCCCAGTATCTCTGACGGCTGAAAACCCAGTCGCGGAGTTTATAGTTTACTTTTGCGTGACCGATGCCCTCTTTTTCAAGGTATTCGATCATGGCTTTTTTGGCTTCCTCAACGGTCATGCCGTCTTCAAAGCCGGAGTTTACCATGATGCCTTCGCCACAGTCGGTATATGCTTCTTCCTCAACGTTGCCGCCTTTTACGACTTCGATTATCGGGAGACCGAATTTTTTTGCAAATTCCCAGTCGCGGGTGTCGTGTGCGGGAACGGCCATGATTGCACCGGTTCCGTAGGAAGTGAGAACGTAGTCGGAAATGAAAATCGGGATCTCTTTTCCGTTAACGGGGTTGATGCCTTTTACGCCCTTGAGCATAACGCCGGTTTTATCTTTCGCAAGTTCGGTACGCTCAAAGTCGGATTTCTTTGCTGCTTCTGCCTGGTATGCGCGGACTTCGTCGATGTTTTCGAGTTTATCAGCCCATTTTTCGATATATGCGTGCTCGGGGCTCATTACCATATAGGTTGCGCCAAAAAGGGTGTCGCATCTGGTGGTATAAACGGTGAGAACGTCGCCGAGGGTGGTGTTGAAGTTGACTTCCGCGCCGGTGGAACGTCCGATCCAGTTTTTCTGGGAAGTTTTGACTCTTTCGATGTAATCAACTTCGTCAAGGTCATCGATAAGGCGCTGGGCATATTCGGTGATTTTGAGCATCCACTGGGATTTGACTTTATGGACAACTTCGCTTCCGCAGCGTTCGCAGACGCCGTTTACAACTTCTTCGTTTGCAAGAACAACTTTGCATCCGGTGCACCAGTTTACGTTTGCCTCTTTTTTATAGGCAAGACCGCGTTTGAAAAGCTGGATGAAGATCCACTGGGTCCATTTGTAATAGTTGGGGTCGGTGGTGTTGATTTCGCGGTCCCAATCGAAGGAAAGTCCGAGGGATTTGAGCTGGGCTTTAAAATGGTCAACGTTGTTTTTGGTTACGATTTCCGGGTGGATGTGGTTTTTGATTGCAAAGTTTTCAGTCGGAAGACCGAAAGCGTCCCAACCCATAGGATAAAGGACGTTATAGCCCTGCATTCTCTTTTTTCTGGAAACGATATCCAGAGCGGTGTAGGAACGGGGATGTCCTACATGAAGTCCCTGTCCGGAGGGATAGGGAAATTCAACAAGTCCGTAGAATTTGGGCTTGGTGTAATCGGTGGTTGCGGCATAGGGTTTCTTTTCGTCCCAGATGTCCTGCCACTTCTTTTCAATTGCGGCGTAATCATAGCCTTTCATTTTTCGGTTCCTCCAGTTTTATCTGAAATAATTTTTTTTGCGGAGCATTTGCCTTCCCCTTGAGGAGACTCCCCTGTTAGGGGAGATGTCTGCGCAGCAGACAGAGGGGTCTGCCGTCTGCGGCTGAGCAAAAGGTGCCGCATGACCATATGGTCGCGGCGGATGAGGTGTTTGTTTTAAAATAACGCCGCTGCTACGCAATGCGGCTACACCTCATCAGTCTTTCGCCTTGCGGCGAAATCCAGCTTCTCCGGCAGTAATTGTCATCCGCTCGCTTCACTTGCGGGACAATCTTGCGTGGGTGTTGTTAACCAAATCAAAGATTTGGACAACACCGCATCAAGGAGAAGCCTTTTTCGCAAATAAAAAAATCCCGTCCTTCGCAAAAACGAAAGACGGGAACATAATTTTACCCGCGGTACCACTTTCTTTGGCGCAAAAAGCGCCCGGCTCGGAATCATATAACGGTGAAAACCGTCCGGTTTTACTCCTGCAAAAAAACGCAGTTTCCTCCGGCTGCTCGAAAGTGAGTTCATCCGTTTTTCCGCTTCCGCCTTTCACCAAAACGGCGGCTCTCTTTAAAACTTCGAAACAGACTACTTGTTCTTTGTCAAAGCATTTTTAATATAAACACATTAGATTTATAATAACAAGATTAAACGGGCTTTGTCAAGGGATTTTTGAAAAAACATGCCTTCCCCTTGAGGAGAAGCCTTATTCTTCCCCGAAATTGATCTCTTCGATTTTTGCGTCGGACCAGAGGCGTTCGAGGGAATAGAATTCGCGGACTTCGTCGTTGAAGATATGGACGATTACGCTTGCATAGTCCATGAGTATCCAGCTTGCGGAAGCATAGCCTTCAACCCTCTGGGGAGCGATTCCGTCCTCATGACCGAGAGCGAAATCGATATCGTCGGAAAGGGACTGGACGTGGCTTTTGTTGGTTGCGGAAGCAATTACAAAATAATCGCCGATGCTGCTGATCTCACCGATTTTGAGCACGCGAAGACCGATTGCTTTTTTGCTGTCAAGAATTTTTGCGATTTTGAATGCAAGTTCTCTGGATTCCATTGTATCTATCCTTTCTCAAATGTTATTTCAACGTTTTTATATTCTTCAAGAAGGGCTTCGGTATCCTTTCCTTTCGGAAAACCCCTTTTTTCAAGGTCGCCGGCAATCCAGCGGACACCGTAAGCAATTCCTTCGTCAAGGCTGTAATCAGTAAGATCCCGGGTGTACTGCGCATCCGGATAGTTCCTTTCGGCGCTTGTTAAATCCGCCATATAAACAACTTTTTCAAGGATGCTCATATTCCCTCTTCCGGAGGTATGGTAGCGGATAGCGTTGAGCACGTCTTTATCTGTTACGCCAAGCTCGTGCTCAGAATATATCGCTCCGGCTATGGAATGCCAGAGAGCCGGAGATTTAAGGGTATCCTCATCGAGGGAGATGCCTTCCTTTTCGATTACCGAAAGCTGTTCCTCCTTCGGGATTCCCTTGCAGATATCGTGGATAAGCCCCGCAAAGGCAGCTTTTTCGATATCAGCGCCGTATTTTTCTGCAAGAAACGCCGCTCTTTCCGCAACGTTCAGCGAATGCTCAAAACGGTGCTCATTCATTCTTGCTTTGAGCACGGCTTTTATTTCCTCCTCGGAAAAAGGGCAGAATTTCTTTGTTTCCATCATTCCGCCTCGTTTTCCGGATAGGTTGCGATGGATTCCACCGCCGCCGGAAGATAAAATCCGCGTCCGCAGTCGATGATTTCGGATTCGGTTCCGGAAACTTTGAAGGTGATATAGAAGCAATCCTCGTATGCGCCGTAGAAGTTCAGGTTGATGATTCCGTTTTCGCGGAGCATGATGCTGTGGAAATATCCCGCTTCTTCGGCAATATAATCAAGTTCTTCCGCCGTTGCGTCCGGATAATATTTTTCAAGAAGTTCATCAATAAGTCCCTGTTTATAGATGATATCAATGACTTCCGAACCGGCCTTATATTTGCGAAGATCCGCTCTGCGGAGGGAATCATCCGCGCCGTATTCATGGAATTCGCCGTTTTCAAGATAGAACCAGTATTTTTTTGTGGTGGGGTCTTCCTTTATTGCGGCTTCCTCGTCCTCATAATAATCGAAGGAAGTAAATTCCGCGGTAAAGTCCTTTCCGCCCTGGTGCTCAAGATTTTCGAATTTTCCGGAAAGGGCGGTTTCATAAACCTTGCTGTTCTCGATTCCGAAAACATAGGTAAGACCGTCCTCGAAGTTTTCCGCAAAGAGGAAACTTGTTCCCTCAACGGTGAGAACTTCCGGGTTTTCCCATCTTCCGTTTTCGCCGAGTTCCGCGGCATAGTTTTCGTTAACGTACCAGAGCACGCCTTCGAGATATTCCGTTCCGGCTTTTCCGCAGAAAGCAAAGGCTTCGGAAGTTCCGTCGCCGTCAAAATCGTCGAACTGGAACCAGATGGTCTGTCCTTCGCTGTATTCCGCAAGCTTATCGCGGATAACCTCTTCCGCATCGATATTCTGGAGTTCCTCGTTCACGTCAACTTTTCCGACGAGGTCATCGAGAAAGCTTTCATAGCTTTCCCTCCAGCCGCCGGAACATGCCGAAAGGCAGCATACCATCAGCAAAGCCATCGCCGCAAAGAGGAGAGTTGTTTTTTTAAGCATTTTTTGCCTCCTGATTTTTCGGTCAGTTATAGTAAAGATAATGATCCCAGATATAATCATCAACGCCCTCCGGCACCATCGAGGAAATATCGTCCGAACGGCGGACCGCTTCCCGGACGGCAGTGGAGGAAATTTCCTTTACGTCAATTGGCACGATTTTTACTTCCGCGCCGTAGCTCCGGAGAACCGCCGCTTCCGCTTCAAGGGCAGCATCGTCCTCCCAGTTTCTTGCGGCAACCGCAAGAACGGCTTCGTCGGTTATTTTATGCCATGCGTACCAGCGCTGGAAATAGAGCAGCATATCGCCGCCGATGAGCAGAAAAAGCTCGTCCTCCGGATAAATTTCCCGGAGCTGGGCAACGGTATCCGCCATATATCCTTCGTCCCCGCGTTTTATTTCAATATCTGAAACTTCGAAACCGGGAAGATTCCCGAAGGCGAGATTGCACATATTCATTCTGTGCTCCGAAGGGGTCATTGCAAGACCTTTTTTATGGGGCGGCTGGTAAGCCGGAATCACGATTATCTTATCAAGAGAAAGCTCCTCCATAAAGTTCATCGCGGCGTTTACATGTCCGACGTGAACCGGGTCAAAGCTTCCTCCGTAAATGCCGATTCTCATAGTTCCTCCTTAAGGGAGAATGATTTTGGGTTCTTTAAGGTTGCGTTTATAAACGACAAATTTTCTGCCGATTACCTGAACGGCTTCGCAGCCTTTGATTCCGTTCATAACAAGCTCGATCGCTTCTTTTGAGGAAACTGGGGAGGTTTCGAGAACGGAAACTTTTACGATCTCTCTTGCGTCGAGAGCTTCGTCAACGTTTCTGATAAGTGCTTCGGTAACGCCCTCTTTGCCAACCTGGAGAATTGCGGGAATTCCGTTTGCAAGGCTTCTGAGGTATGCGCGCTGTTTGGTAGTGATCATTAAAATTTCTCCTTATTTTATATTAACTTTTTGTTGGTTTCGTGTTCAGTCAAAAATCGCTTTTGCGAACGCTTCCGGGTCAAAAGGCTGGAGATCCTCCGCCTTTTCGCCTACGCCGATGAATTTGATCGGAATATCAAGTTCCTTGCGGATTCCGATAACAACGCCGCCTCTTGCGGTGCCGTCGAGTTTTGTGAGAATAATGCCTGTGATGGGGCAGGCGTTTCCGAATTCCCGCGCCTGGTTGAGGGCGTTCTGTCCGGTGGTGCCGTCGAGAACAAGAAGGGTTTCGACGGAGGATTCCGGTGCTTCCCTTTCAATAACCCTGCCGATTTTGGCGAGCTCGTCCATAAGTCCTTTTTTGTTCTGGAGTCTTCCTGCGGTGTCGCAGATTATAACGTCGGCTTTTCTTGCCTTGCCGGCGGCGATGGCGTCAAAAACAACTGCCGCAGGGTCGGAACCTTCGGAATGCTTCACGAGTTCCGCACCGCAGCGGTCGGTCCAGACTTCCAGCTGGTCGATTGCAGCTGCACGGAAGGTATCCGCCGCCGCAACAACAACTTTTTTGCCCTCGTCCATAAAATTTTTGGCAAGTTTTCCGATGGTGGTGGTTTTTCCTGCGCCGTTGACGCCGATCATCATGATGATTGCGGGTTTGTTTTCGATATTGAGTTCCTGTCCGCCCCGGAGCATTTCCGCAACGACTTCGTACATCATTTCGCGGACTTTTTCCGCTTCGCGGATTCCCTCTTTTTTGACTCTTTTCCGGAGTTCTTCGCAGATCGCTCCGGCAGTCACCGCACCGGTATCCGCAAGAACAAGCGCTTCCTCAAGTTCATCAAAAAGGTCATCGTCAACGTGACCTCCGGAAAAAACGTCGTCAAAGCGTTCCTTAAGGGAATCCCTTGTTTTTTTAAGTCCCTCGCTGATTTTACTGAAAAATCCCAAAGTTTGTTCCTCCTTGGTGTTTATTGGCTCCCCTATTGTTCAGGTGCCTTTATTTTCAAGAACCCATTTTGCAGGGTTATTTTCAATATAATGGCGGATTTCGCCCAAATCCTGTTGGTTACGTATTATGTGTTCATAATATCCCCGCTGCCAAAGGTGTTTATCAAAAGGTTCGTACAAACCGTTTTTTACACCTTTTATATATTCATTTGTTGTCTGGGTTTTGAACCATTTTATGATTTGCTGTAGGGGCGCACCTATGTGTGCGCCCGTTTTTATAAGAACAAAATGCAGGTGATCGGGCATTATGACATAGCAATCTATTTTTGTTCCGGGATATTTGTTTTCAATTTCAAAAATCCATTTTGAAATCATTTTATCCGGTTCATTCGGGCGAACACACAGGTTCGCCCCTACGGCGTTTCCGGTTATTTCGCCAAAAATATGTGAACGCTTATGTGTACAGATTGTTACAAAATATCCGCCATTTTGAGAATAGTCATAGTGTTCCAGCCGAAGATTTTTTCTCTTCGGAAGTTCCGGGTTATTCATCGCTCTGGAGCTGTTTTTCAAGCCACTGCTCCTTGCTGATGAGAACCTGGCGGGGTTTGCTTCCTTCAAAAGGTCCGACTATTCCGCGCTCTTCCATCTGGTCAATAATTCTTGCGGCGCGGGCATATCCGAGCTTGAGTTTTCTCTGGAGCATGGAAGTGGAGGCCATTCCCATTTCGATCACGCATTCGATTGCATCGTCGAGCATATCGTCGCCTTCGTCGAAGCCGCCTCCGTCGGAAACGGAATCTTCCGCGGCTTTTTTTCCTTTTTCCTTAACCGCAAGCTTTTCGATATCGTCAAGGATTCCCTCGTCATAAGCGGCGGTTCCGCCGTTTTTGACAAAGCGGACAACGTCCTCGACCTCCTTGTCACTTACGAAGCATCCCTGAACGCGGCGCATGTCGGTCTGGGGATAGAAGAGCATATCGCCTTTTCCAAGGAGCTTTTCGGCGCTTCCGTCGGAAATAATTGTGCGGCTGTCAACCTGGGAAGCGGTTTTGAATGCGATTCTGCTTCCGATGTTGGATTTGATAACACCGGTGATAACGTCAACGGAGGGACGCTGGGTTGCAACAACAAGATGCATTCCCGCAGCCCTTGCAAGAGCTGCAAGGCGGTTTATGGAATCCTCGACCTCGCTTGAGGCAACAAGCATAAGGTCCGCAAGCTCGTCGATGATTATAACGACCTTCGGCATTCTCTGCATATCGTCCCGGGAATCCGCAAGCTTGTTGTATCCGGCAATATCGCGCACTCCGTTATCCGCAAAGAGCTGGTAGCGCTTGAGCATTTCGGAAACAGCCCAGTTGAGGGCGCCGGCGGCTTTTCTCGGATCGGTGACAACCGGGATAAGAAGATGGGGGATTCCGTTATAGACGGAAAGTTCGACAACCTTAGGGTCGATGAGAAGAAGTTTTACTTCATCCGGGTTCGCTTTATACATAAGCGAAATTATCATGGAGTTTATGCAGACGGACTTACCGGAACCTGTTGAACCCGCAACAAGAAGATGGGGCATTTCCTTGAGGTCCGCAAGAACGACGTTGCCGACTATGTCTTTTCCGAGGGCAACGGTTAGCTTTGATTTTGCTTCCTGGAACTCCCTTGATTCGATGAGTTCCCGGATGTTTACAATATCCCGGTTCCTGTTCGGAACTTCGATTCCCACTGCGGCTTTTCCGGGAATGGGCGCTTCGATTCGGACTCCCTTTGCCGCAAGGTTGAGGGCAAGGTCATCGGAAAGACCTGCGATCTTGCTGACCTTGACTCCCGCTCCGGGCTGGAGTTCGTATCTTGTAACGGCGGGACCGCGGTTAATATCAATAACCCTTGCGGAAACGCCGAAGCTCTGGAGGGTGTTGGTAAGGGTATCCGCGTTTTTGCGGAGCTCTTCGGTGATATCGTCGTCGTTTGCGTTATCGCGCATGGTAAGAAGTTCTGTTGGCGGGAAAGTATAGGGAAGGGTTTCAAGATCGTTCATGATCTCGGTGATTTTCTTTTCCTGCTCGTCCGCAAGAACCTTCATTTCCGCCTTTTCGATTTTCTTTGCGTTGGCCTGTTCGACCATGGCCTTGCTTATGAGTTCCTCAAGAGCAGGGTCCTTTGCGGCGGCTTCCGCCATCTGTTCCTTCGCGGGTCTGAATCCTTCGATTTCGTCCTCCTTCGGAACTTCGATTTCCATGTGAGCCTTGAATCCGTTGATGGGTTCTTCCTTAATGGCGGTGGGTTTCGGCATGTCCTGTTTTACCGTAGTGAGAGGAACGGAAGGTTCGCCGTCAAGGGGGATATCGATTATTTTATCTTCCGGGCGGATTTCCCTGACCGGAGCATCCACCGGAGGAACTTTTGTAACAACCGGTTCCGCCGTTCCGATGAGTTTTTCCTTCGAGCGTTTCACGCTTTTTTCCTCTTCCTTCGGGGCTGGTTTCGGTTCATCGTCAAGGGGAATATCTATCCGGGTCATTTTTCTTGTTTCGGCGGCAGCTTTATGCTGTTCGACCTGTTCGGTATAAACGGTTTTTACCTTTTCGCCGACTTTTTTTGTGTTCCGGGCAACGCCGATAAGGGTCGTTCCGGTAAGGAGCATCAGAACGGCGACAATAAGAACAAGCCCCACTATAACCGCCGCAAGCCTTCCCATAAGGGCAATGGCGGTGAGACCGTAAACTGCGGAGAGCACTCCGCCGCCGGTGAGCTCTTTTCCGTATGTATAAAGCTGGCCGATTTTCTGGAACGCGCTGCCTTCAAGAACCATGTTTTCGCTGAAAACGGTGGTGATTCCGGAAAGGAGGATTATCAGCGCAAGGCTTTCGTAACCCTGGGCCGCCGTTGAAAAAGTCGGTCTTTCAAGGGTGTTCATAACCGCAAGATAGATAAAAACCGGTCCGATGAGATATGCGCACCAGCCGAAAAGTCCGAAAAGCGCATAGTGCATGCTCTGCCAGAGGTTTTCGCCCTCGATGAGAGTCATTGCAAGAAAAATTATTCCAAGGGCAAAAAATCCGATGGCATAAAGCTGGCGCCGGGATGAAATTTCCGCCGCTGTCGGTTTTTTTGCCGGGGTTTTTTTCGATTTTGTTGTCTTTTTTGCTGCAGCCATTTTTTAAAAGCCTTCCTTAAAATGTTATAACGGTTCCGCTGATTTTCTCAAAGATTCCCAGGGCAACAATTATGATGCCGAGGGGGATGAGATACCATGCGAATTTTGTGAATTTATCGTTTTTTACGAGGAGTTTTACTGTTTTGATGGCGGCGATTCCGACGATAAGGGAAACCGCCATTCCGATTATTGCGGCAAGCCAGTTTATTTCAACTTCGCCGGAAATCGCGGCAGGGACTTCGAGGATGTTCGCCGCAAGAACCGCCGGAACACCCATGATAAAGGAAAAAGCAACCGCCTGGTCACGGGAAACCCCGAGGATAAGACCGGTGGAAATTGTTGAACCGGAGCGGGAAAGTCCCGGAAGAGGGGCGATTCCCTGCATTATTCCCATGCCGAGAGCCTGCTTCCAGCTCATGTTTTCGGCGGTGGCACCGCCTTCCTTAACGCATTTTCCGGAAATTATCAGCAGAGCCGCGGTCAGAAGGAAGCAGAGCCCTTCGACGATTATATCGTTATCGGCGGAAAGGGAATTATAAAAATCGGAGATGAAATAGAAAAAGCAAAGGGGCAGAAGGCTTATGATAAAAAGAAAAATCAGCCTTCTCGGACCGCTCATGTTGTTTTTATCGAATTTTCCGGTTGCGATTTCCTTCGCCATGGCGAAAAATTCCTTTATCATATCAAGAAGTTCGCGCCGGAAGGCAATCATCACCGCAAGAAGAGTTCCCAGATGGAGAAGAATGGAATAAATTCCGGCGGCTTCGCCGCTGTTTCCGGTAAAATGCTGGTAAACGGAAAGATGTCCGCTTGAGGAAACCGGAAGAAATTCCGTAAGTCCCTGGATTATTCCCTGAATAACTGCGTCAAAAATGCTCATTTTTTCTCCTTATATGTAGCCGCAGAGCGGCAAATATCTGCTAAATCTTTCTTATATGCCCGGGGGAGTATTCGGATTTGAGATAATTCTTTAAATCCGTTGAAACAAGGCGCGAAACGGAAAAACCTTCCGGAGTCATCCGACCTTCGAGATATCCGTTTTCGATATCCATTGTTATATTCTGCGAAATTGAAGCGGGAAAAATGCTGCTGAAAGGTTCGATTGTCCAGAGGAACATCAGCCCTTCCTCCCTTCGATCCGGGAATAAAGGCATTTTATCGCGTCCGAAAGCCCGCCGAGATTATCGATAAGACCTTCGGCAACCGCCGCTTCGCCGTCGAGAACCGTTCCCACGTCGGTTATAAGTTCGCCGGTGGTGAACATAAGCTCCCGGAAGCGTTCAGCTTTTATATTGGAATTATCCGTCACGAATTTTGTGATGCGCTCCTGCATTTTGTCAAAATAGGAAAGGGTCTGGGGAACGCCGAGAACAAGCCCGTTCATCCGGACGGGATGAATTGTCATGGTGGCGGAAGGAACAATGAACGAATCCCGCGCAGAGCAGGCAAGGGGAACGCCGATGGAATGTCCTCCGCCGAGAACAAGTGAAACTGTCGGCTTGCTCATTCCGGAAATAAGCTCCGCAATGGCAAGACCGGCTTCAACGTCGCCGCCGACGGTATTGAGCATCACGATGAGCCCTTCGATTTCCGGATCCTCCTCAATCGCCACAAGCTGGGGTATAACATGTTCATATTTCGTGCTTTTGTTCTGGGGCGGAAGGATATAATGCCCTTCGATCTGCCCGACTATTGTAAGGCAATGGATGCAGTGCTTGCCCTTTGTTTTTATCACCGAGCCGGTTTCGATTATCTGGTCGGTCTGGGTTTCGATTTCGTCCTCTTCTTCGGGACAGTTTTTTATTTCCTCTGACATTTTCAATAAAACCTCCGGAGTTTTTTAATATTATGCTTCGGATTTTGTTTTATATGCGCCAGAGCCTATTTTCGTAAATTACATTATAGCAAAATAATATTAAATATACAAGTATAATTATAATACGATTTTACTGCAGTTTTAAAAAAAGCCTCCCCTGATAAGGGAGGCTGAATCTGATCGGATGGAATTGCGGCGGAAGCAGGTCCACGCCCTGCTGTAAATCAGCGGATATCAGCGCAATTTCCGTAGGTGCGGATATCATCCGCCCGTTTTTCAAAATGCCGAGCCACCGTAGGGAACGGTCTTGACCGTTCCGCAAAAAATACGGCTGGGGTTAACGGGATAGAATTACAATCCCTCCGTCATTTCCTGCGGAAATGCCACCTCCCTTTGCACAAGGGAGGCTGCCCTCCGGGTTGCCTGTAATCCCTCTTCCGTCTTTTCTGCAACAAGTTGCAGAAAATCCACCTTCCCCTCTGGGAAGGCTGTTTGCCTCGGTGGAAGGCGGAGGAGGAATCCCCCCGGTTCTAACCAAAGGTCAGAACCACCCCCCTTTGACAAGGGGGCTGATTGCCTCGGTGGAAGGCGGAAGAACAC
>JAFQBT010000041.1 GCA_017399625.1 Oscillospiraceae bacterium | reverse complement strand
CCCTCAAGGGGAAGGCTGAATGGCTGGATTTATCGGGATGGGATTACAATCCCTCCGTCTGCTTCGCAGACACCTCCCTTTGCACAAGGGAGGCTGCCCTCCGGGAATCTTTTTTTAGGGCGGATATTATCCGCCCCTACGGTTTTTTAATCATTCTGCACTTTGCACTATGCATTGTGCATTAAAAAAGCACCCTTGCGGGTGCGTTTTTTATGCCTGTTCAGAAAAGAAACCGGGAAGTTCGTTATAATCGGAAAAACCAAGTCCATGGACTTTTTCGCGCATTACCTGATAAAGTTCCGCATAGGTAGTCTGTATATAAGGCTCAACAAAGAGAACGCCGATTCCACAGGCAAAAGTTCCGAGAAGGATCCAGCCAAAGAATGAAAGACCAAGCCAGAAGATATCGAATTTTTCGCCTTCGGTCATTTTTTTTGAAATTTCAAAGGCGCGTTTTGTGCTTATTCCGGGATTTTCGGAAAGAATATAGGGAACCATATAATATTCATAGGATTTGATAATTCCGGGAATTATCAAAAGTAAACTCCAAAGCAGAACTTTGATATTAAGAATAAACATTGTTTTTACAACATTAAAATAGTTTCCGCTTTTAAAAACCCAGAAAAGGCTTTGGATTTTTGCGCCGGAAATTCGGTTTTCCATAAAGAAGCGGTTCATTCCGACCATAACCGGATATCCAATAAATGTGTTCCAAATGAAGGAAAAAAGCATAACCAGAAAAACCGCGGTAATTAAGGCCGGGGGATATTCGCCCCTTTCCAAAACATATTCATATTTTGGGTTTTCGATAATAACGGAAACTAAGTTACTCGAATTTGTTGCCAAAAATCCGGCAAGAATCGTTGCAAAGAAAGGGGTCCAAAATCCAAAATTATTAAGTACAGATTTTGCCCTTTGTTTAAGTTCGGAATTTGTCCACATAAAAGCACCTCCTTTACGGCGATTTCATTATAGCGCAGAAAATTTTATTTGTAAACAAAAAATGGAAGGGCGGTTTTGCCTTTTGCACTTTTTCGGAGGGCAGATTCCGATGGTTCCATCAAATTAATGTAGGGGCGACCATTGCGGTCGTCCGTTTTTTAAAACCGCCGCGTCACCGCAGGGAACGCTGTCCTCAGCGTTCCGCAAAAAAATCCAGCTGGATTTACCGGGATGGGATTACAATCCCTCCGTCGCCGTTGGCGACACCTCCCTTTGCACAAGGGAGGCTTATGCAATAAAAAAGCACCCTTGCGGGTGCGTTTTTTATTTCATATTCGCGTCGAGTTTTTTCTGCATTTTGCGAACCGCAACAGAAAGGCTGAAGTTTATCACAAAATAGATAAGCGCCGCGGTTCCGAAAAGGATGAAAACGTCCTGGGCTGTGATGGAATGTCCGGTGAAGGTGTTCGCCGTTGACATAAGCTTTTTTACCACGAACATAAGCTCCGCAACACCGATCTGGGCAAGATAGGAAGTATCCTTGATGATGGTGATGCTCTGGCTAGTAAGGGTGGGAACGATTTTCCTGAAGGTCTGGGGCAGGATTATATAAATCATAATCTGGAAAAAGCTGAAACCCTGGCTTCTTCCGGCTTCAATCTGTCCCTTCGGAATTGCATTTAAACCGCCGCGGATTATTTCGGAAATGATTGCGGCGTTGAAAATCACCGTTGCAACAAGGGCTCTTGAAAGAAGCGAAGGAAGGGGCACCGCCGCAATTGCGACGAAAACCCAGAGGAGCAAAGGAGTGTTCCGGAAAATTTCGACTGTCACCGCGGCGATTTTTCCGGTCAGCTTTCCGTAATTATTGAAAAGCGCAAGAACCGTTCCGAGGAGCGTTCCGCCGAAAAGGGTTATCACCGCGATGAGGAGGGTCATCCCAAGACCCGCAAGGAGATAGGAAATATTGTAATCCGTAAAAATAAGGGCGATTTCCTCGATCATCCGGCGGTCACCTCCTTTTTGGAAGTGCCGGCGGATTTGAGTTTCTGCTCATAGCGCTTTGCGAAATAGGTAAGCGGGAAGCAGATGCAGAAAAAGAGGATTCCGCAGGTAAGATATGCCGGTCCGTAGCTGAGGGTTCCGTTGGAGGCCCAGGCGTTGGAACGGTACATAAGGTCGCCGCCGGCGATCATTGCAAGAACGGAGGTGTTCTTTATAAGCGCTACCATCTGGTTCACCAGAGGCGGCAGGACGATTTTTACGGACTGGGGGAGGATTATGTATTCCATAGCCTGAAGATGGGTGAAACCCTGGCTGAGGGCCGCTTCCGTCTGTCCGAAGGGTATGGAGATTATTCCGGTACGCACAACTTCGGAAATATATGCGCCGGTATAGATCCCAAGCCCGATTACGCCAATCTGCTCCTTTGAAAGATCGACTCCCGCATAGAGCAGACCGTAATACATGAAAAGCACCTGGAAAACAAGGGGGGTGTTCTGGAAAAACTCAACATAGACCCTTGCGATGCCTTTTAGGATTTTGTTGCTTCCGGAAGAGAAAAGCCCGAAAACAACGCCGAGAAAAAGCGCGAGAACAAGCGCAAAAACCGAAACCCGAAGCGTTACGAAAAACGCATCAATAAATTCCGCTCTTGATGCCCAGAGCGCTTCCCAGCGCCAGAGCGCGAAAACTCCGCTGTTCAATGCTTTTCACTTCCTTTCGTACATCTTTAAGGCCCCCTTGTTAAAGGGGGCTGTCACGCCTTTAAGAATAGGTGCGTGACTGGGGGATTCTTTTGAATGAATCCCTCCGTCTTTTTTGACCGCAAGCGGTCAAAAAATCCACCTCCCTTTGACAAGGGAGGCTTGATGAATTTTATCCCTCAAAGCTGGGGAGAAGTCCGTTTGCCTCACGCATGGAATCGATTGTTCCGTCGGAAAGCCATTTTTCGATAAGGGCATCAACGTATGCGTTGAGAGCGGTGTTGGAAAGTTTTGATACAACGCCGAAGGGCTGTGCCGCAAAACGGTCCTCGAGAATCACGGTGGTGTCATCCATATAGGTGGTGAGAACGACGGTATCAACGCAGTGCGCGTCAATTGCACCTGCGGAAAGGGCAAGCTTGATTCCCGCGTGGTCGTCAAATTCATCGAAGGAAAGTTCAAAACCTTCGCCGAGGTAATCTTTAAGAGACTGAGCGGAGGTGGAGCTCATGGTAACGCCGATTGTTTTTCCGTCAAGATCCTCGAGTGAGGTGATTCCGGAATCCTTGAGCACCATTACGCCCACTGCGTCGGTGTAATAGGGAGCGGAAAAATGATAACTCATTTTGCGCTCTTCGGTGATGGTGAAGTTGGAAAGGCTGATGTCGATATCGCCGGAATCGATCATCTGAAGGCGGGTTGTGGGGGTTACGACAAGGAACTCGATTCCAACGCCCATTTCTTCGGCGATAGCCCGGGCAATATCGATTTCAAGACCTTCGTATTCACCGGTTTCCGGATTGAGGTAGCCCATTCCTACAAGGGAATCTTTTACACCAACGCGGAGAACGCCGCGCTCCTGGATTGTTTCAACGGTAACTTCCGCGCTGCCTCCGCATGAAGCAAAGCAGAATATCATTGCGATTGCAAGAAAAAGAGAAATTATTTTTTTCATTAAGGAACTCCTTTCAAAAAATGTGCCCCTTGTCAAAGGGGAGGCAATGTTTACTGCCTCAGAATTTTTCCGAGGAAGGCTTTTGTTCTTTCGTTTTCCGGATTTGTGAAGAAATGTTCCGGGGTGCCTTCTTCGATGATTCTGCCTTCGTCCATAAAGACGATTCTGTCCGCAACTTCCCGGGCAAAGCCCATTTCGTGGGTGACGACCACCATTGTGATGTTTTCTTCCGAAAGACGGATCATAACGTCCAGAACCTCCTGAACTGTTTCCGGATCGAGGGCAGAGGTTGGTTCATCAAAAATGATGATTTTCTGCTGGGTTGTAAGAGCCCTTGCGATGGCAACTCTCTGCTGCTGTCCGCCGGAAAGAGTTCCCGGATAGACATGGGCTTTATCCTCAAGACCGACGAGCCTGAGATACTTCATGGCAAGTTCTTCCGCTTCGGCTTTTGATTTTTTCTGGAGTTTTATGGGCGCAAGGGTAAGGTTATGGAGAACGTCCATGTGGGGATAAAGATTGAACTGCTGGAAAACCATTGCGGAGGTTTTGCGCACAAGTTCGGTTTTGTTTTTATGGGTCAGAAGCTCGCCGTCGATATAAACTTCGCCGGAGGAAGGTTCCTCAAGGAAGTTCATGCAGCGGACCGTTGTTGATTTTCCGCTTCCGGAAGGTCCGATTATAACGAGCTTTTCGCCCTCCTTAACTTCAAGGTTAACGTCTTTAAGTACATGGAGGTTTCCGAAGTATTTATTTACATTGACAAGCTTTATCAACGCGTTCACCTCCGAAAAGATAGTTTTTAACTAATATATTTTATATTAAAACACCTTTTCCGTCAAGGCGAAACGGCGCAGAATTAAAAAACTTTACATAAATGTAATAAAATTGTATAATAAGAAAAGAAAACATGCGGTATTCGCCGCAATTACCGTAGGGGCGGATATTATCCGCCCGTTCAAAAAACGGTGCAACGCAAAGGAACACCTCATCCGCCATTTCCTTCGGAAATGCCACCTTTCCCTCGAGGGGAAGGCTTTAATAAATTTGTTTAGGAGGATCAAAATGCCTGAACTTTCGAACATAAACGTGGTGCGGGAAATTCTCGGACGCCACGGTTTCAAATTTTCCAAAAGCTTCGGACAGAACTTTATCGTGAATCCGGATCTCTGCCCGCGGATCGCGGAAGAAAGCGGAGTCGGTCCCGGAATCTGCGCTCTTGAAATCGGTCCGGGAATGGGCGTGCTCACAAAGGAACTTGCTCTCCGGGCAGAAAAGGTTCTGAGCATCGAAATCGATAAGACTCTTCTTCCCGTGCTCAAAGAAACCCTTGCGGAATTTGACAATATCACTATCCTCAATGCGGACGTGCTCGAACTTGACCTCAGGGCTGTGATAAAGGAACATTTCGGTGATATGCCTTTCGTCGTCTGCGCAAACCTTCCCTATTACATCACTTCTCCCATTATCATGAAGCTGCTGGAGGAAAACATCGGCGCAGAAAACCTTACCGTTATGGTCCAGAAGGAAGCGGCTGTTCGCATTGCCGCAAAACCCGGAACAAGGGACTGCGGAGCAATTTCCGCCGCGATAAATTATTACAGCGAACCGGAAAAGCTTTTCGACGTTTCCAAAGGCAATTTCGTTCCGCCGCCGAACGTAACTTCCGCGGTGCTCCGGCTCACTCTCCGGAAGGAACCCGCAGTCAGGGTTGCGGACGAAAAGCATTTTTTCCGCATCGTGAAGGCTTCCTTTAGCCAGCGGCGCAAAACCCTTACGAACTCCCTTTCCTCCGGCCTTGGAATCGGAAAGGACGAGGTTCTTTCCGCACTTGAAAAATGCGGACTTTCTCCGAACGCAAGGGCAGAGGAACTCTCCCTCGATGATTTTGCAAAGCTTGCGGAAATTCTCTGACGCATTTCAGCAACTTTGGAACAGCTTTTATCCTTGCCACATCCGGCAAACAGGAGTATAATGCAATTGAAATGATTTTCCGCAAAAGCGGACAAATAAAAAGGAGGAATTTTAAAATGAAAAAAATCCTTGCAATCGTTCTCGCGCTTGTTATGATGCTCAGCTTTGCTGCCTGCTCTTCCGCAGAAACCGTTAAATTCGCTGTAAGCGACCTTGAGGGCAACGTTGTTTATGAATTTGAAGTTGAACTCACCGAAAACGCCACCGCAGGCGTTCTTCTTGAAGAAGGACTCAAAGCAAACGGAATCGATTACGAACAGATCGACAGCACCATGATTCAGCGCATCGGTGAACTTGAACAGGACAGCGTCAACTGGACTGTGTGGTGGTCCGTTTATGTTAACGGCGAATACGGCCAGGTCGGTCTTTGGGAACAGCCCGTTGCCGCAAACGACTTTATCGAAATCAAACTCGAAAACACCTTCTGATCAGATTTCACAGGTCAGCAAAAAAGCCCTTCCGGAAAACGGAGGGGTTTTCTTTTTTTGCGTTTTCAAAAGGAAAAATCCCCCTTTTCTCCGAAAAGGGGGATTTCCCGTTGAAAGGAACGATATGATGAATCAGTTTTTCCCGCAGTTTTTTTGGAAAAACAAAAAATATCTGTGTTCCATTTTATTATACATCCTGAGTTTAATAAAGTCAATCTATGGGTGCTTATAATTTAACCTTTAAACACATATAATTAAACTGTAAGTATAATTAATCCCGAAGCACAGACAAAATTCCCGGAAATCGGGTTGCGGTGAAAGCAATGAAAGAATTGGATTTACACGAAATCGGCAGCAGAATTCAGTTTTGCAGAAAGCGCCTTGGGTTCACTCAGGAGCAGCTTTCCGAAAAAATGAACGTTTCCATCCAGATGATTTCCAACATGGAGCGGGGAAACAAGGCAATCCGCATTGATAACCTTGTGAAACTGAGCCATATTCTGGAGGTCAGCACCGATTATATACTCACCGGAAAGCAAAATCCCGCCGATATCCAATCCCTTTCTTCAAAGCTTGCAGCACTTTCGGAAGAGGACCAAAAAGCCGTTTTTATTCTGATCGACCATTTTCTTTCGAAAAACCGATAAAGCGTTTGCATAAATCTTTTCAGCTTGAAACACCGTCCGTTTCCGGGCGGTGTTTTTTGTGCTCAAAAAAGGAAAAATCCCCCTTTTCTCCGAAAAGGGGGATTTCCCGTTGAAAGGAACGATATGACGAATCAGTTTTTCCCGCAGTTTTTTTGGAAAAACAAAAATATCTTTATTCCTTTTTCATTATAGCCGCATAGCTTTATAAAGTCAACCTGCGGACAGCTGTTTTTTGGCTTTTTCATGCCGAAAATCGCTTCTTTCGCAAAAAGCGCTGCAATACTGTTTTTCTTTTTTGAGCACGGAGTTTTCCGTGCTTTTTGTTTTGAGCACGGGTGCGGTGCTCAAAATGAGCGCCGGCGCTTTTCTATTTTTTCACCGGGAGTTCGGCGATGATTTTTGCGGCAAATTTGCGGATTATGTTCGCATCAAGAGCGGTTATTCTTCCATCGAGGTCAGCGTCGCCGACGAGGCGCTGCTCATCGGTGGGCTTGATGAGCTTCGCCGCAACAAGACGCGCATAGTAAGCATCCTTTACGTCAACGGAGCCGTCAAAGAACCTGGCGTTAATTAACGCCAGGCCTCGTAAGGTTCTTAATTATCGTTCTCCCAAGGATTTATGGGACTTCGAACTTGCTAACTGTTGCACTTAGTTTGACAAATCACTTCTTATCGCATCTTATCGCAACCCGGAAAGTTCCTGCGGGATTGCAGGTGAAAAGGGTAAGGTCCCATTCGCCGCTTGTCATTTCCTCGATAGCGGTGGGCGGAAGAACTTCTTTTGCGCCGACGGAATAAACAAAAACGTTTCCGTCTGTATCCGTAAAAATAATTTCATCCCCGGAGGAAAGATTTTCGATTTCCCGGAAATGGGATTTATAGTTATGGGCCGCGATGACTATATTATCAAGATACGCGGAGCCGAAATAGCGGCATGGCGCAATTTTAAGATTCGGATAGCTCCATTCGCTGATAACCGGAAGCTTCAGCCCGATTTTTGGAATTTCCAGCGTTCCGATATATTTTATCCCCTCGATTTCCGTTTCCGGCATAGCCATTTCCGGATTCAGAATATAATCCGGAATCTCCGCCTCGGCAGCATTTTCGAATATTTCCGGATATTCCTTTATAACTATCTGCTGTTCAAGAACGCCGACGGCTTTTCCGGAGGAATTTTCGGCTTTTCTTTCCTCGATTACGTTGTATCCAAAAAGCCCCGCCGCCGCAAGAATCAGAATAAATCCGGTTATAATAAGTCCCGTTCCTCTTTTATTTTTCATAGCCGCCTCTTCTGCGGAAAATTCCCGCGGCAATAAAAAATATTCCCGCTCCGAAAAGCACCGGAACAGGCCACCAGAGCTGACCGGTCTGGGGAAGCTTCGGATCGTCCGGTTCTTCCGGAGGCTTCGGTTTATCGGGTTTATCCGGATTTTCCGGTTTTTCAATGCTGTTCTCGATAATGAAGGTGATTCCTTCCTTTGTGATCCGGGCGGTATATCCTTCCGGAACCTTTTCGGTGACTATCCATTTATGGCCTTCCTCAAGGTTTTCCCAGGTATGGCGCCAGTTGTTTTTTTCGCTCAGGACCACCGTATCATAAAGATCGCCGTCGCAGAAAAGGCGGACGGTGATTTCCTTCGGGCGGATGCTTTCATAACCTTTGTCCTCCCAGATTTTGAGGACCTTCCGGGTGACAAAGCTGTCTGCACCGCCGTCCGGAACGGAGCTGTGCTTCGGCTTTATTGAAACATCATAATTCCAGATATTGTTTTCGTCATCCAAAACCGGAATCTGTATAATTGCGGTTTCCGCAAAATATGTGTATCCGTCAAGGGAAAGGGGAGTTCCGATAACGAGATAAAGTCCCGGTTCAAGACCTTCCATTACGGCGATTCCATCGGAATCGGTGATTCCTTTTGCCGTGGGAGCAACGCCTTTTTCAAAAATATAGCTTTCCAGGGTCATTGCAAGAATGCGCCATGCTTCGTCGTTGATTCCGGTTATATTGACGTTGAAGCCGCTGAATTCTTCGGTGACGGTGAATTTTCCTTTTTCATCAATATTCGCAATGAGATAAACCGAAAATTCCGCGCCGGAAAGATTTTTTTCACCCTCACGGAAAATTATCTCAAGGCTGGATTCCCGCTCCGGGTCGATTTTTTCCGAAATTGCAAAAGCCTTTGCAGAAAAACAGAACATGATTATGAGCATCAGGAATAAAGCCAGAAATCTTTTAGCTTTCGTCATAATCGTCACCTCCGTTTTTTTCTTTCGGTATCATAATATTTATAAACAATATAAGAAGAATCGGCGCCGCAACAACCGGAGCGATGACAAGGGGTTCTATCCTTGCCGCTTCCGAAACGATTCGGATATTCTTTGCTTCCGCGGCATTTTCGATTCTTTCGCCCCTTACCAGTATTCTGTGGGTGTTTATGGCATAGGGGGTGCAGGTAACAAGAGTGCAGTAATCCTTTCCTTCAACGATAAGGAGCTCGTCCGTTTCGTGGGGTTCAACTATCAGTATCTGGTCCACCTCATAGGTCAGCACCTCGTCAAGGATCCTCAGAACGAAGGTATCCCCGACGGTGACTTTATCAAGGTCGGTGAAGAGTTTTGCGCTTGGGAGCCCCCTGTGGCCGGAAAGGACACAATGGGTGCTTTCTCCGCCGACCGGAAGGCTTGTCCAGTCAAGATGTCCCACGGCTATCTGCAGAACGGAATCCTCCGTTCCGTGATAAACCGGAAGAGTGCAGTTGATGGACGGGATTTCGATATATCCCATAATTCCGACGCCGGAAATATCGAGGAGCTCGTCATATTCCGCTTTCTGTTCGTCGCTGAGCAGAAAATGGTTGCTTCTGCTGACCAGAGTTCTGTTATATTCCGTCGCTTCGGATAATATCCGGTCATATTTTTCCGAATCCAGATCCTTTATCTGCTGGGTATAGTCAACAATAACCTGGGACTGGGTAAAGGAGTTCCAGTAGTTGCTGAAGGAAGGATAGAGAAGCAAGGACAGACCTGCAATGAGGATTAATATTAACAATATGTTTGTTTTGTTCTTCATTGCAGATCTCTCCTTGCCGCACAGCTGTTATAAAAACAGCTGTGCGGAACTTTAGTTATGTATTATTAATATTATCAGCAAATTATCTGTTGCCCATGCGTTTTTTGGTTACGAGGAAAACAAGGGAACCTGCAACAAGGATTCCGCCGACAACATAGAAAAGGGTGGTGCCGATGCCGCCGGTTTCGGGAAGCATGGTGCCGTTTTTGTTGACTACGTGAACACCGGAACCGGTGGAAACAATTCCGCCGGTTACGATTGCATCAAGGTTGCTGTCGGAAATGGTGAATTTGTGGCGTTCAGCAAGCTGGTTGTAACCTTGGGGAGTTGTAGTTTCTTCAAGATAATAGGTGCCGTTATCAAAACCTACAACTCTTACCTGGCCATCTTTAACAATGATTTCAACTCCGGTTTCGTCGGCTCTTGCTCTTCTGTATGTTACGCCGTCATCCATAAGAACAACTGCGACTTCATTGCCGCCGGTTGCTTCATCATAAATTTTGAATCCTGCGCCGTCAATGAGTTTGTTCTGGCTGTCGGTTTTTACAAGGTCAAATCCGTAAGTTTTGCTATAGGTTTTATCATCGGTTGTAAAGTGATTTTCACCGAATTCAAGTTTTGCTTCGTTGCTGTTGCCTTCGCCCGCAATAATTGCGTCTTTGTTAACCACTGCGCTGTAGAAAATTACTACTTTATCGTTGGTTTCAAGATGATCGCAGAAGTCCTTGGAGAAAATAATTTCAAAAGTGCAGCCATCGGTAATACCTCCGGTTTTAACTTCATAATCATCTCCTTCAGTAGCAGCATGGGGATCCTGACCGGGGATAATATGCTGAACTCCGCTTACGCCATTGAAGGTAAGACCTGCGGACATAATATCGTGGAAAACATAGTTTTCTGCGCCTTCATGTACGTTGATGGTTACACGGAATTCAACAACCTGACCGATATCTGCGGAGTTTTCGTTGCCCCATTGGTCGGTGGAGTCTTCTTTTACCTGTTTGTCAATGGTAGGAGCAGCGTTTTTTGCATTGATATATGCATTGGGGTTGGTGGTGGTAAGACCGCAGAGAGCACCCATGGTGGAGTCGATAAGGTAATAACCGAGTTCAAGATTGGAGAATACGATTTTGCCTTCGGAGGGGTCGTCGGAAGAAGCAACAGAAGGAATGGAATTTGCTTTTGCGTATGCAAGAGCAAGTTTTGCAAAAGCGGCAACGGTGTCATCGTCATCTTTTACATTTGTCCAGGTTGCATAACCCTGAGTGTCAACAGTAAAATATTCTTTTGCCTCGGCGGTTTCGAAGAAATCGTCCCATTCCGAGTTTACTTTATAAGCATATTTGCCGTCTGTGACGTTATAGCTTTCAAGGTCGAGGAGCTTATAAATTGTATAAATGTTGCCTTCGCTTGCGCCGTTGATGGTGATGGAACCGGTTTCTGCTGCAAAAGCGGTGATTCCAAGGGAGAAAACAAGTGCGATTGCAAGGATAAGGCTTGCGATTTTTGTGAGTTTCATTTTTACATTTTCCTTTCTTTTGATTTGATTTATTGCCGAAATTTCAGAAACTGTTTTATTGCGGTTCAGGAGGTGTCCTCCTTTCTTCGCTTTTTGATTGCTCTGTATATCAGGGCAAAACCCGCTCCGAAAGCGAAGATTCCGCCCGCGATATTGAAAATTGTTCCTCCTCCGCCGGTTTGCGGAAGTTCGTAATGCATCCGATATACGTTTGTTACCGTTGTTTCATAACGGTTTCCCTCAAGGGTTATTTCGCCGTATTCCGGACGCCATTCGGAGGAAATATGAACTTCTTCAACGGAATAAACGATTTCGTTTCCTCCGCTGTCGAATTTCGGAAGATCTTTGAATGTATATGCCCAGCCGTTTTTAATGCTCAGGTCTGCGCTCATACCGGAATCTTTTTCGTTTTCGAGCAGCTTCATTGTTACAACAAGCTGTTCGTAATCCTTTATCGAAGCAAAGTTTCCGGTGTTCCAGGCTTTGTTTACCTTAAAAGAAACGCTGTTATCAACGGTTACCGGTTCATTCGTGATGAGGAACCCGTTCGTAACGGTTTCGCCTCCGCTTTCTTCATAAAGAACAACCGTCGGGCCGCCCCATTCATCTACGGGAACTGTTTCTCCTTCGTTCCAGGACATATACCAGAGTTTTCCGTCTTCAATATATGCAAGCTTATTGTCGACGAAGGAAAGATTTGTTCCGCCCGGCGGATTATTGCTTACGCTGTAAAAACGGTTTCCGCCGCTGTTGGAATAATAAAGCGTAAGCCCAAGCTCATTGGTCAGCAAAACAGTGTCTCCGTTTACATCCGCAGTCCATTTCGCTCCGGTGAAGAACTGGGGAATACTTATGTTCCAGTTTCTTTTGATACCTTCGCTTTCCGTTGCATAAAGCGGAGCGTTGTTCGAAACGATTACGTAGTTTTTTCCGTCGGTGAAGGAAGAAACCTGTTTGAATTCTCCTCCGCCGCCTGAGGAAACAAGTGGTGTTATGGTTCCGAAATATCCCGGAACGGTTCCTTCCTCAACGGTATAGGTAACCGGTTTTCCGCTGTCGCCATTTACCGGAAGGTTTTTCCATGTATGGGTCCAGTTGTTCGCCTCGCTGAGCACCGCTTCCTGAATCCGGAATCCGTTTGCAAGGATATAGACCGTTATGGAATCCTTTGAATGGTCAATGTTATCGTTCCATTCCTTCACAACGGTTACGGATGTTACCTCGTCGCCGTATTCCTCCTTGCCGTTTGTTGCAACAAGATAGGCTTCGTGGTTTTCAACGTCTATTTTGAATCCGTGGACAGTGAAGCCGCCGGAAAGGTCGCTTCCTTCCGCATCCGGGTTCGGAATAACGTCGAAAGTTGCTGTTCCAAGGCTGTTGAGCTGCATCACGATTATTCCGTTTGCAACTCCGTAGCCGCCGTTTGCGGGATATTTTGTTTCTTTTATGTAGTAGGTGTTGCCGGAGGCAAGTCCCCACATATTCGCAACGCCGTTCTTTACAACAAAGGTGCTCTGTCCTTCCGCGCCGGCTTTGTTTGCCGCTTCGCTTTCCCAGAGTAGGGCTCCCTTCGTGCAGGCTTCGTCGGTATAAACCGTAAATTCCGCACCGTCAAGAAGTTCCCTTGTAAGGACGTCCTCCTTCATTATCTTAAGATGATAACGGGTCGTTATGTTGAATTTGATCTTGCAGTTGGATTGGGAAGCTCCTCGTTCAAGATAGTACATTGTAAGGGTATGCTCACCCGCTCCAATCGATTTTGGAAGAGCGGACGTACTGCCGTTTACCGTAACAACGCCGGTGGAGAAGTTTATGGAACCTTCGAGGGCGTTGTGAATACCGCCGATATCAAGAACAAGAATATCGTCAACAAAAACCCAGACGTCATCATCTCCGGTGAAGTCGAAAACAAGGTCTTTTCCGTTAAGTCCCTGGTTTACGTTGTTTCCCTCGGAATCCTTTCCTCCCGGGTCGCTTGGAAGGAAGAATTCAATATCGGTTTTAAGTCCGAACCAGTATTCCGAATTAACTCCGGAACCGCCGGTATATTGATAATGGGTCGTTCCGTTATATTCGTCGTACTGGCCGCTGTTGGAATAGGTCGTGACCGGTCTTCCGTTTGTGTTGACATAGGGCGAGTTCAGCGGAAGGAAGTCCGCCGTGCTGGAATCCGTCGCTCTTTCAAGATAATCGTAAATATAGAATCTTCCGGCCCGCTGGTTATAGGAAGCCGCGTGATAGAGCGAATCGTAATAATAATATCCGTAATATTCTGTATTGTCCGGGTCGTCGCAATACTGGAAAAGGTGGTCGCCGGTTCCGAGATAGTTTCTTCCGGGAACTCCCGGTCCCGTTCCGAAGATTCTTTCCCGGACTTCCGCGCTCAGAAGGTTTGGGTTCGTGTTATCGCCGGTATATTCGTTGTCACCGGAGTTGGAACTGTTCGGATAGGAAAGTTTTCCGCCGCTCCAGTCGCGGAAGATAAGGTTTCCGGCGCCTTTCTGGGTTGATTTTATGGACCAGGTTTCGCTGTGTCCGGAAGCATCGACCGTAACTTCTGCGTTTACATAAGGGAAGTTGAAGAAAGGACTGTAATCATAAACCCTTGTTGTAATAAAGTCGCTTGTGCTTACCGTCGGCGAAACGCTTGCGTTGAACTGGCCGATATCATAGCTTGCGGGTACCCAGTCCGCATAAAAAACGGTGTTCTTCGTCGGGAAAATTTCCGTTCCCGGGGAATAATATTTTCCGTCGATTATATCGTACCAGCCCTGTATCTTATAGCTGTATCCGTCCGGGGTTTTCCAGTTTTCCGGAAGGATAAAGCCTTCGCCTTTCTTTACGGAATAGCCGATATCATCGGAACCCGCAAGATAATCCATTCCGCCGTTCGTCCCGTCAAGCCAGATATGGAACTGGTTTGCGGTATCGTAAACGCCGAAGTTATAAACCGCCGCTGCATTTGCGTTTGTTGTGGGAAGGAAGGTGAGGGCCGCTTCATCAAGCCTTGCATAATCGGAACTGTTGCTCCGGATTTTAACTCCGCCGGTTGCGGTGACGATGGTGCTCTGGTAAGATCCGGAAGTTGTGATTGCGCCGCCTCCATAGGAATATGTGTGCATATATCTTCCGGAGGAAAGGTTTTTTATAAGATAGGTGTTCGTTGACCTTTGTTCAAAGGTCCAGAGAAGTTCGTTTCTGTTGTTTACGTTTGCGGTTATAACGCCGTTTGAATCGATGTTTATCGGAACGGCCTTTCCTGTTCCGTCGAAAGCGTAATATCCGTTTGCGCCTTTTGTATAAAGGACAAAAGCCCTTGTTCCGGTGAACATTCCGGAACTGTAATCTATGGTACCCGCGATTTCCATTTCAATGAGTATCGCCATTGACCAGATATATTCGAGTTCCATCAGCTTTTCGCTGTTTGTAACAAATTGGCGGTGGTTTTCCGGAAGATCGGTATAATATTTATATGCCAATCCCGCCTGCCGGTAAATTTCGGTGAGCCAGACCTCTTCGCCTTCATAATCCTCCGCTTCCTCAAATTCCCCGATCTTAAGATCGATTTCATCCGGGGTCGGGAGTTCTTCTATTATTTTTATGACTTCTTCGATGCGGGCTTTTTCCTCTTCCGTAAGGCTTTCAAGGCTTACCCGGCAGTTGTCGGTATGGGAATGTTCCTCCATTCCGCAGGCAGGTTCTCCGTTTTCGCCGAAGCATTCTTCCGTATGGGCGTGCTCATCGAATCCGCACCAGAATTCTTTTTCTTCTTTTTCGGTAAGGCAGCCGGCATCATGCAGATGTTCATTGAATCCGCAGATGTTTTCATCGTTTTCATCAAGGCATTCTTCCGTATGCAGGTGCTCAGCCGTTCCGCAGAAATATTCCGGTTCGGTTTTTTCGGTAAGGCATTCCTCGGTGTGAGCATGTTCTTCCGTTCCGCAAACCGCTTCTCCGTTTTCACCGAAGCATTCTTCCGTATGCAGGTGCTCATCCGTTCCGCAGAAATATTCCGGTTCGGTTTTTTCGGCAAGGCATTCCTCGGTGTGAGCATGTTCTTCCATTCCGCAAACCGCTTCTCCGTTTTCATCGAAGCATTCTTCGGTGTGTGCGTGCTCAGCCATTCCGCAGAAATATTCCGGCTCCGTTTCTTCCGCTTTTTCAATGAGGCATTCGTCCGTATGAACATGCTCCGCGAATCCGCAGCTGAGGTTTCCGTTTTCGTCAAAGCAGTTATCGTGGATATGTTCTTCCATTCCGCAATGGTAGGGCGACGGAATTGCTATTGCCGCAAAGCCAAAAACCGTTTCGTCGGTTTTTTCGATAATAACCGGCTGGACGCTGTCGCCGTAATCTCCGATCACCGTTTTATATCCGGCTTCGGTGATTTCTGTTATGATTCCCGCTTTTTCCGGTTTTCTGTCCGAATCCTCATCAAAGAAAATCAGATCGCCTGCAAGGGCTTCGTGCTCATCGGCAGCTCTGTAAATATCGGTTTCCGGCGCGGAAAGAAGTTCGATCCATTTTTCAGAATCCGCATCAAAGGGGATTTCCGCTTTTGCATAATCAAGGCAGAAGCCGGCGAAAAGAATATTCCAGTCCGCATAGGGTTCTCCGAACCATTCGCCGTAGCGGGTTCTGCCTTTTGTGGTTTCGCCGTCCTCAAGGACGACGTAGTTCTTTGTGCTTTCGTGATAGCCAAGCTGGCTTTTCGCGATTGTTATGAGATTTTCGGAAACAACTTCGCCGAAATCCTCCGCGGCAAAGCTTGCGCTCCATTGTTCTTCCGTTTCGATATCCGCGGTTTTGTCGGAATAGCAGGCAAGGCTGTGGGAATGTTCCTCCGCTTCGCAGGAAACGGTTTTTGTTTCGTAGCATTCCTCGCCGTGGGTATGACCTTCGGTTTCCGGAATTTCGCAGAGGAGGGAAGTTTCATAACATTCCTCCGAATGGATATGTCCTTCCGGTTTTTCGCAGGTCAGCTGTTCTCCGGACCGGCATTCTTCGGTATGGAGGTGGTTTTCCTCCGTTTCACAGCGGAGGATTTTTCCGAAGCATTCCTCCGAATGGGAATGTTCCGCTTCCTCCGAAAGTTCACAGATAAGGATTTCCTCTTCGTGAGGTGCACAGCTTTCGGAATGGATATGTTCCTCCGCTCCGCAGAAGGTTTCCCTCTCCTGGGTTATTGCAGGAAGGATGAGCGCATAGGTGGTGCAGAAAACCACTATTGTGGAAAGGACCGAAAGAATTTTAAGCCAGATTTTTTTGCGGCTGTTCTTCTTCGCATATTTTTTCATTCTCTGTTCAAGATTGCTTTCCATTGCGCTTTTCCTCCTTTCCTGCTTTATTTTTCAATAAAATTTATTCAAGAACTCCGAATTCCGGCAAAGGCCAGACCCGGAAAACGATTTTTCCGACTATCTGTTCTTCGGAAATGCATCCCACGGCGGAAGTACGGCTGTCGATGGAAGTTTCCCTGTGGTCGCCCATAAGGAAATATTTCGAATCCGGAACCTGGTAGGGATATTCGATATCACATTCGCCGAAGGCTTTTTCGGTTACATAAGGTTCATAAAGTTCCGTTCCGTTGACAAAAACCGTTCCGTTTTCATCAACAAGAACATAATCCGAAGGGCAGGCAATCACCCTTTTTACAAGCAGCTTGTTGCCGATATAGAACGCAACAAGGTCGCCCTGTTCAAAATCTTTTCCTTTTACCGAAACAACGATCTGCCCTTCATCAATGGTGGGCGTCATGGACGAACCGTAGATCTGGAGAACCGGCATCCATAAAGTTGCCACAAGAACGGCAAAAGCCGCAACTACAACAAGGGTATAAACTGTGCTTTTGAATACTTTTATGTATCTTCGCTTATAGTTCACTCTGTGGAGTTCGGCTTTGAGTTCGCTTATTTCGGGTATTTCTTTTCTTTCCCGTTTTTTCATTTTTCGTCCTGCTCTTTTTTGGAATAAACGGTTGCAAGAAGTTCCCGAAGCCCGATATGCTCATCATAGAATTTTTCAAGCCTTTTTGAAACGTCGTCCCAATAGACTTTTGATTCTCTTTCCGCTTTCTGAATCATTGCGTCGCATTTTGCCTTTGATTCCGCTTCCATGGCAAGGCATTTCCGCTGGGTTTCGGAAAGCTGGCGGTCGCATTTTTCCTTTGTTTCCCGTTCTTTTATTCTTGAAAGAGCGTCCTGTCTTTCGCTGAGTTTTTTGATGTTTTCGAGATATTGCATTCCGGCAGCCTGGGCTGCTTCAAAAACTCCGTTGATGGAAACCGCCGCTTCGGCGATGGAGCCCGCTTCGGAAATTTTTATTTCCCGGTCATCAAGCTTTTCCTTTGTTTCCGAAAGTTCCGCTTTCAGCTTTTCGAGTTCCTCCGATTGCTCGATGAGCATCTGAAGAAGGTCAGCTCTCGAAAGTTTTTTTATCTCTTTTTCTGTCACAAAAAACATCTCCTTAAAGCAAAAAAGACTCTTTTTATCACCTTTTGCTCAAAAAACATTAAATGTATATAAAAATATGCTAATATTATATATTATAGCCTCTGTGTTGCTTTTGTCAACCGGATTCGGCAGCGTAAAACGAAATCGGACAGCCAATCCTGCATAAATTTTTTACTGATCCGTCAAAATCCATTGACTTATATAAAAAACGGAGTAGAATTAGCATTAGTACATATCCGATTTGCATGCAAGCGGTTTCTTTGTTGCATTTTTCAACAGAAGGAGGAAGGCAGATGCCTCATATCTATAAAAAACGCCCGGACACAAGATTACAGATAATCCAGCTTGGAGCAAGGCTTTTTGTTGACGAAGGATATTCGTCAACTTCCTGCTCAAAAATTGCAAAAGCCCTTGACCTCAGCACCGGAAACATCACCTTTTATTTCAAAACGAAGGAGGACCTTCTGGCGGTTCTTGTAAAAGAATCCTTTGCATATCAGGATCTTATGATGCAGCAGGCCGCAAACGAAGGAAAAACCTCCCTTCTCACCTATTGCCTTGAAATATCCTCCATGGCTTCCATCTGTGAGGAAGATCTGGCCGCAAGGGATTTTTATTCCGCGGGATATTCCTCGGAAAAAACTCTTAAAATCATCCGGGAAAACGATACCGAAAAAACAAAAAACATTTTTTCCCAGTTCTGTCCGGACTGGACGGACGAACAATGGGCCGCAACGGAAAACATCGTTTCCGGAATCGAGTATGCAACCATCATGACCCGCGAAGCGGATACTCCTCTTCCTCTGCAGATCGAGCGGACTCTCAGCGCAATAATGCTGCTTTATAACGTTCCGGAGGAGCTTCGGAAAATCAAAATAAATAAGGTCCTTGCAACGGATTACCGCTCCCTCGGAAGAAAAATTTTCAAAGGATTCCGGGATTATATCGAAATGGTAAACGAGCAGAACCTTGAAGCCGCGATGGAAGAAAAAGAACAGTGATTTTTTAAAATCATAACCACTAGTAAACTAGTGGTTTGCTCAGACCCTAGAAGGGTCAGTACTTGCTGACCCCTCGAAGGGGTACTGAGGGTTAACCATCGCATCACAATTACAGGCAGCCACTAAAGTGGCTGCTTTTTTTGCCTCATTTTACAGGCTTACCCGTAAACGGGTCCATATATTCTTTGAGTGATATTTGATCTCTTGAAAAATCTTCTTCCAATTGGTTTTTGATGTATTCTGCAATCATCTTTTCGTTTTTGCCCACCGTATCTACAAAATATCCTCTGCACCAAAAATTTCGGCTTCCATATTTGTATTTCAAGTTTGCATGCCTGTCAAAAAGCATCAAAGCACTCTTACTCTTGAGCGTTCCCACGAACTGTGATATACTCATGTATGGCGGTATGCTTACCAGCATATGTATGTGGTCAGGACATGCCTGTGCTTCTATTATTTCAACTTTGAGTTCATTGCAAAGTTTTCTTAATATTTCTCCAACATCTTTTTTTAACTGACCATATATCACTTTTCTGCGATATTTCGGTGCAAATACTATATGATATTCGCACCTGTAACTGGAATGCGCTGTTTGTTTAACTTCATTTTTCATTGTCTAAAACCTCCTTGCTACTTTTTGTGATGCGGTCGCCAAACCATCATCATCGTAGCATAGAGGTTTTATTTTTGCCAAGGCTTTTTATCGACCCCTGGCAGAACCAGGGGTTTTGTTAAGCCTAAAGGCAACAACAAAAAACGGATAACCTTTTTCCAAAGGCTATCCGTTTTCATTTATCCACTTTTGAGTGGAGATTGTGGTGCCGGTGATATGGAAACGATGAGCACCGCGAAACTCATGCAATTTGAGTTTGAGCACGGGCGAGGTATAGGCGACGAGCACGGCGATGCTCAAAAATAATGAGGATGGGTTTGTGTGGTTGAAGGAGGGGACGGATGCCAACACTTTTGCATAATTTACCAAGTTCGATTCCGATGAATACATGGAGACTATCGGAGAAGCTGTTGCGAAAACCGCAGAAAGTTTCAGAACAGAAGATGAGGAACCTATGGAAAGAACCATAAAAGTCGTTCTTCTTGAGCCGGGAAAGCTTGCAAGAGCCGCAGAGATATCCACAGACCTCAAGTCTATGCAGGAGGCTGTTGGAGGAGGCTTTATTGAGGCATTCTATCCCTTTGAAGAGGAGGTCTGCATCGTTTGCAATGACGAGGGCAAGATCCTTGAAATGCCTCTTAATCGCGCGGTAAGGGACGAAGAAGGAGAGATAATCGACATCATTGCCGGACCTGCCTTCATCTGCGACTGCTCCGGAGAAAACTTTGGAAGCCTTAATGATGAACAGATAGAGAGATACATCGATATGTTCCGATATCCTCAGCTTTTCTTTATGGAGGACAATGTCATTACTTCCGTTGATTTCCCCGCCTTTGATGATTAAATGCCGTGCTCAAGGCGTGCTCAAATATACGCAATCACATTTCATCGGTGCTCAAAACAAAAATAACAGGGAGGAGGTGATGATTTACGGCAGATTTTATTGAAGAATTATTCTACTGCAACATAGACCCACAGACTAAATCTATCAAAACAAACAGGAAGATACGGCGAGAAATGCAGACCTTATCCAATAACGAAGACTTCCTGCTCAAGGAGCTTTCAGGCGATGCTCAGAAGCGTTTTCTCGAATACGTTGACGCATGGGGAATCGTGAACGGCGAATCCGTCCTTGACAGTTTCATAACAGGGTTCAGGTTAGGAGCAAGGTTTGCTTACGATACCTTTGTGAAAGAAGAAAATGTGGCAAGTGATGAATAAAAAGGAGCAGGTATTAAGCCTGCTCCTAAAATTTAGTACCAATAAGCTCTCTTTTTGTTTCTAGATAGGCGATTTGCACATTTCGTTAACCATAATACTGTATGCGGATATTCATTTTTTAAATCAAAATAATGTTTTTTGTGTAAAAAGGAGCACTTTTCGCGAAAGCAACTTGAGAATCATGAAAGCAACCGTGTCAGTGTTCCTATAAAAGCACTAAAGTTTTCATATTGGCAAATATCCTCACAAAGATATTGTATAAAACGTTCCGATGAGATACCAACTTTATCTAAATTGGAACAAATCATTTTATAAAGTTTTTTTCCATTATTATCACTTTCGTTTGGATAATTTTCATTGTAATCTGCAATAATATCGTGTAATGATCTAAGCGTAAAATATTTGTCGCCAAGTAGTTTTATGAAACTAGCATCATACTCAGATATCAATTTTTTATACAAATATTTTTCTACGCTTTTAATCGGTAAACAGGTGAATAATGACAAATGTAATTCTTCAGCTTTTACCTCTGCTTTTTCTTTAACATCGCCATCAAGAATACTTATTACACGTTTCCCGATTCCGAGCAATCCGCTTTTTTGAATATCATTTTGCAATTTAAGTGTTTGCGCCCAATCCCCGCTGGGAACAACATACCATAACCGGCTTGTACATATGTTGTTAGAACGAATCAATCGTTCTATGACTGCTTTTGCTAGTTCATCCTCGACCAAAATGATAAAGTCATAACCATTAGGAACGTAAAGATTTCGTATAGCATAATTTGGATAACATGGATTCAATGAGGACATTATACCAGAGTTGTTCTCAAGCATGTATATGTTTTTAGGAGAAATTCGATTAATTATTTCAGTAGAATGCGTTGAAAAAATGACAACCAAGTTTAATTTTTTAAGCATCTCATTAAATAGTGTTACCAACCTATTAATCGCTGCAGGGTGTAGCGCCAACTCTGCCTCATCAATCAAAAAAAGTAAGGGTTTTTCAGAAGTATAACGATTTCGCTCAGTCAGATTGTTTATAAAATCTATTAACGAAATTAGCATACTTTCTCCACTACTCATGTTGTATTGACTTGTATAATAATCTCCACATTTCAAAAAATATGGTATACCCTTAAAGCCGTTTTCTGCCGCTACTTTTTTAGTTTTTACTTTATATAGTTGCTTATAATGTTTTTTGTCACCATGCAGTATATAACTTAATGTCTCTGTTACAAACGAATCCGCCTCTCTAATCATAGATTCAAAATCATCTTTTTTCAAAAAACTTTGAACGTTATTATAATCATAAAACCGTGAACCAAAAAAAATACTTCCTTCATAAAATCCGTTATAATAATTGTGTGTATTATGTTTAGGACTGCTTTTTGTCACCGAAGTTGACCACTCTCCATTTGACACGAACCAATGGTCAGTTATACCATCAACCGTTAGTTTAATAAGTGAATCATTTGTGAAATCATGCGGTTGGAAACTAAAGCGCGATGATGGCTTAACAAGTAAAGACATCGCCAACATTAATGTGCTTTTACCGCACCCATTGTCACCTACTATTGCATATAGCCCCTTCTCTAGAGGTAATTCAAGATCGCAAGATTGAATATTCTTTATTTTTTTGATTGACAGCTGTAAATCACTCACTTTTATGGCTCCTCTCGTTTGTTTGTGTGTTTTTTTAAAAAGATTCCATGAAATGTAGCAAATCTACATATTGCGAAGACTAAAAAGAAATATAAAACTCTTAGAGTTGCTTAAAAAGAACGGATAGCTATTAAAAACAGCTATCCGTTCTTTTTTTAATTACATTTTACTCCAATACAAAAGTAGCTGCCCGCTTTTTTAATTGTTGAGAATACTTACGTAAATCGGGTCGGATTCAATAGTTTCGGAATCGGTCAATGTTCCATTTACGTAAACTTTAATGGTTCCGTATGTTCTGTAATAATAACCACCGGGAACATCATAAGCAATTTGAGAAGCAGTACGAGAACCGCCGGAGTTTAGCGTTACTTTTGGATAACTTCTGTAAGTTGACCAGCTTGTGCCATGAGCAGAGCGTTCAATTGACATTGTAATTTCTACGGAACAAGTGACATGAGTTCCAACAGAAATACTTGCATAAAGGTCTCCGTCTTCTTCGCTTATCAAAGGTACAATAACATCAATGTTTACATAGTAAGGAGTTATGGTGCTGCTATCGCCGAGCGCACCAAGTGCCTGCAACGGAAAAGAAATGCAAATAACCATTGACAGAAGAAGAGAAAACATTTTTTTGATTTTCATTTTTATTACCTCTTTTGCTTTTTTAATAAAGACAACAAAAAAAGGATAATGTGACAAAAATTATTTAACTGTTTTCATATTTTCAGCAATATTAATCAGTTCGCTACTATCTATATTTCCTCTAACGAACATCATTATTTGGTCTGCAGACCAGCACACAATAGAATGATTCCTTTTTGTAACAACAAAGGCCTCGCTTCCATTAATTGTGGTGTGTTTTACAATTTCGGCTTCTTCTGTATCAATATTGTATGAACCTTCATAAAATTGAGCTATATAGATTTGCTGTTTTCCGTTTGAGTATTCTATTGAGTGATAGTCTTTGAAATCATCCCTGCTCAAAAACTCAAACCCCTCCGGCATATAAGTTGGAGCATAAGCGCCTTCCCAATCGTAAAGCTCCGGGTCAATAAAACCGGTTGTTTCGCCGGCGGAAATTTTTGTATATCTTTCGTTTTCCTCAAAAACAAGGTGGTAAAGAATATCCGTTACCGTTTCGCGCACTTCCGCAGAAGCAACAACTACGGATGAAAGCGACACAATTACAACAAAAACAAAGGATGCTGCAAAAAGAAAACCTTTCTTTGCAATATCTGCAAGGATTCTCATATTATCTTTTCTGTCCAACTGATTGAAAATTTTGTTAACTTCTTTATGTCCGGAAATGTTTTCGGTTCTATTTCGCGCTATCTCTTCAAGAATTTCCTTGCTTTCTTCTTCACAATGAATCGACATAACCTTTTTGAAAATAAGGTCTTCATAGTCTTCGTTCAGCTGTTTGTTGGTCAGAACGAAACCGTTACTTTTCATTTACCGTTACCTCCTTCATCAGGGCATAAGCCTTTCTGCGTGCGCGCATGATATAAACACGTACATTTTGTTTTGCAATGTCAAATTGCATTCCAATATCCTCATCGCTGAGGTTTAAAGTATATTTAGCTTCAAGCAATCGTTGGTCTCGTTCAGGAAGACGCGAAAGAGCTTTGTGCATCAGGAAAAGCTCCTCATTTTTGATGTAAAGATCTTCCGGAAGAGCGGCATCGTCCTTCAGCCAGTTCGCAAGATCGGCATCATCCATTGAAAACACGGCTTCATGAAACTTTTTATTTGCTTTCCATCTGTTGATGCAAACGTTGCGGATAGTTGTTATGATGTAACTTGGAAGTTTCTGTTTTTCAACAGTCATAACAACTTTTACGTTTTCAATTAGATTTACGAAAGCATCGTGAACGAGCTCTTCTGCTTCTTCGTTGTTTCTTACAAAAGAATATGCTTTTTTACGCATATAATCGTAGTAGTCATTATAGATGTTGGTTATAAATTCGCGTTCGTAATCGTCTTCGATGGCTGAAATAATAAGAGTTATCACTTTTATCGTCCTCCGGTGTTTTGTCGTTTCTATCCAAAAGTTTAACATAATAGCCTCGTATAAGCAAATTCGGAAACTGTATATTAACTACATTATGTAGTGAATAATACTGTAATGTAGTTATACTTCGACCAAAATCTTTGCTATGCTGGTTTAAACGAGGTGATTTATGTGAAATTTAGATTAAAGAACCTTAGGGAAGAATACGGCATGACCCAGCAGGAATTGGCGGATAAACTTTTTCTTACTCAAAAAACCATCAACAGCTATGAAAGAGGAAGGACCCAGCCCAATATGGAAACTCTTTGTAAGCTGTCCGATATTTTTGATACATCAATAGACTATTTACTTGGAAACACCGATGTCAGATACTCCTATGCCTTGGCCGAGGACAAGGAGCTTGTTGAACAGGAAAGATGTCTGGTTAAAAATTTCAGGAAGCTTTCTGATGGTACGAAAAATCATATTATGGGAATTATCGAATCCTGCCTGGATAAAACTTAAATGATTTTTCAAAATATAAGACAGATATTTTTTTGATATGTAACACAAAAAGGAACGGTAATTTTTGCCGTTCCTTTTTTTGCTGCGAAAAGCAATAAATCCTTCGCTGTTACAACAACCCTTTTATCTTGTCTAATCCTAATAGAAAATTTGAAAAAACAACGAGAAAAACCCAATAGTCGGCAATTATATGAGGTGCGCCTCATGTTTGAAACCAGCAAATGTAATTAGAATTTTGTTGGATTCCGACGAAAGCAGGCGACCCATTGAGAAAACTCTATCAGAAATCTTTCAAGAAATTTTTCTATAACGATTTGATAAAAACAAGAGCAAAAATGAAATATACCCAGGCGCAGATGGCAAGTTTGCTTGAGATGGACGACCGTTCCTATGCGGAACTTGACCACGGAAATTCCTGCTGCAGTGCGCTTACTTTGGTGTTGTATCTGATTTACTGCTGTAACGATCCCATGGCATTTCTCGAAAGCCTTAGGAAGGTTCTGGAAGCGGCGGAAGACGATGCGGCATAAAACAGAGGAAATTATAACACCGGAGATTGCACTCTCTTACAGGCTTTCCATGATGGTTACGGAGAGCTTTGTTTGTGCGGAGGGATACGAATATCCGGTTTGCCCAAGGTGCGGAATAACCCTTGAACGGGAATATCAGGCATACTGCGACCGGTGCGGCCAGGCTCTTGACTGGAAGAAATACGGAAGATAGAACAAAATCGGAATACACCAAAACAAAAGAGGAGCTGTCATTAAAACATGACAGTTCCTCTTTGCTTCTTGGTGGAAAAAGACAAAAAAATAAGCCCCTCAAAAGAGGGGCTTTGTTGATGTTTTTTGACAATATATCTTGTGGATGGAAAAAGCAAAATAACAAATATTATACAATTTGTTATTTAACCAGTTGCAAACTTTGAGACTCCAGCAAAATTACCATTCATTATAATTATATGGTTATCCAGTTTCAAAAACTAAAAAATTTTTTATTTTCTTTCCGCAATTATTACAACAGATACTTATCCATATACATGTAAAAGAGTTCCCGTAATCAACTATTCCTTCATCATCTAAATCATCTTTTGATAAATATTCAAAAGAAACTTTTACTTCAAAATCAGACGTGTTACATTTAGGACAAATGAATGATGTCAATGTTGCATTCGTTGCATCAGTTTTTGTATCACAATTATCATATCCATCCGTATTCGAATCAAAAATACGTATTTTTGATTCGCAAATTTTACATTTAGCTTCAAAAACGGGTTTATTCCCTATCAAATAACTTTTCCCAAAAATATTTTTTACAATGCTTCCATTATATAAAACTTCAAAATTGTGATGCCCACAACATGAAATGTTACCATTTAACAATGTAAAATCATTTTTTGCAGATATATCAGATAAATAAGGTTTTAAACGTTTTTGAATAAAATATTTATTCAAGAAGGATCACAACCTCTCTAATCAACTTTACAACTTTTCCTTTAGCACCAGGATTTTGTAAAACCATTTTTGCCATTTTATTGTCTATATATTTGATACTTTGCTTAGGGCTAACAACCTCTATTAATAAGTTGGGTACTTTTCTTCCTATTCCTACAACATCAGGTCTTAAGCGTCCTCCGTTTAATCCTAATTTTTTTAAAGATTTGTTAAGTCCTATTTTTGTATATTGCCCTGAAGATACCATTTTACCTGCTTCATAATTTGAAGCAAATTTATGTAAAATAGAGCCGTGAGCTTTACCTTCTACTAATGTTGTACTTGTTGAAACATTTATGCCAGCAGAAGCTGCTCCACTAATTCCTCCAATGATAGTACCAGACATGAACCCAGAACAAGCTCCATCTATAGCTCCGTTTAAGCCATCATCTATTCCACCAGTTATCGCACCCAACGCAGCACCGGAAACTCCTCCAACAATTGCTCCATTTAATGCAGCTCCTAATATGATAGCCGCTGTTCCAGCAGTCATAGCGGTAGCTACAGCTAAACCACCTATAACTGCTACTCCTATTCCTATTTTCACCCAATTTGGTAATGAATAAGTTCCCAAATAATCAAAATAATATATCGGATTGTTTATTCCATATACATACAAATTCCCGCTCTGCATAATAGAACTTATGCTCGGCGTGTATGTATATGCCTTTAATCCAAGCGCATCTTCCCGTTCATTGATTTTATTGGGATTATCCCCATAAATCATATTTGCGGTGTTCCAATGGGTGTCTTGTTGTGTAAAGCGTCCTATTGTCGGGTCGTAGTATCTCGCTCTGAGGTAATATGTTCCGGTTTCCTTGTCAAAGTACTCGCCGCAATATCTGAATGGATTTTCGTCCGTTGCACTTGGGTCTTTCTCAACACCGAAAGCATCGTAATCGTAAGCCTTCGTAACATTTTGAGCACCGTTGGTAAGTCCGGTTACATCCCCGTGAGCATTAAAAATGTAGTAGCTTGTTTCATCTTCCGTGCTCGTGCTCAAAAGATTCGCTCCGCGGAGATATGTTGATGTTACATCGCCGTTTTGAGCTTCTGCAACTACGTTTCCACCGTCAAGAATGTAATCTGTTGTGGCTGTTCCGACTGTTTTCGAGGTACGGATTCCGTCAACGTTGTAGGTGTAACTCGATGTTACTCCTGCCGTAATGGAAGAAACAAGCTGGTTCAGGTTGTTGTATGTGTTCGCCTGAGTACCTTCGGGTGATGTTTTGGAAAGCATGTTTCCGTTGGCATCATAGGTGTAACTTGTGGTTTCGGTCGCTCCGCCTTCGGTTTTAACTTCGCTCGTAAGCTGATTTACATTGTTGTATGTGTAATCGATTACATGGCTTTCCGTTCCCGTTGCGGTTAACTTGGTGCGGTTGCCTGCGGAATCGTAGGTGTAACTTAATGTTACGCCATTGCTTTCGCTCTCGCTTGTAAGCCTGCCCAAACCATCATAAACATAGCTTGTTACTTTTCCGGTGTTGTCGGTTTTGCTCTTTTGATTACCCGAAGCATAGTAGGTATATGCGTAACTTGAAAGAGTCGCCCCATTGCTATTCTTGTTGGAAAGGTTCGTTACCCAGTTCGCAAGGTTGTACGAATAAGTCGTAGTTACCCCGTTGCCGAGTGTAAGGGAAGCACGATTGCCGTTTGCATCGTATGTATATGTTGCCTCTATGGCTCCGTTTTCAGAAACGGTCGAAAGACGATTCAGGTTATCGTAACTGTAATTAATATTATGAACCGTTTCGCCGCCTTTTTCAAGAGTGAATCCTGTACGATTTCCCGCAAGGTCATATGTATAATTTTTACAATAACTTGCGGTGGATATAAAGCAAGCCCCTCAAAAGAGGGGCTTTTTCAAAAATTAATCCGTTAATCCGAGAAACTCACTTATTTGTTTTTGTTTTTCCAAGTGTGAAGGATTATCCACATCAAGAGGTTCATCCAATAATTTTAAATACCAACCGCCGTCAGCCTCTTCTGCACCTTGTAATTTTCTTAATTTTTCAATACCTATTTTTTGTGCGGTTTCTTCATCAAAATAATTCAAAGTGTGTACAAAAGTTGGTTTTTCTTTCCAATACGATGTGGATAGATTATCATTTAAACTATTTGCCATAAAAGCATAATATGGAGAAGAGATATTAATGATAGTTTTGAAAAGATTACAAACTTTTTGAAAATTATCATTCTCTTCAAAAATATTTTGTGACAAATAAACAATTACATTGTTTTTGAAGTCTCCCCCACTTCCTCCTAGTAAAAATGATATTTTCATACTTTCTTCTTCCTTAAGAGAAGAGAAAAAGCTGAATATATAAGGTATTCCCAACTCATAATTCGTGCGATTGCTTTTTTTATTGAGAAGCTTGTTTAGGTGTTCAAAAGTTAAATCGACTTCTTTGCATGCTGTTTTTTTGTATGCTGGTTCGAAAAGTTTAAGATTACCGTCATAAAGAATATTGTTTATTTCCGATATAATATTTTGAACAATTTCAATAATTTTGTTATCTAATAAGTATCGTGGACGCATCCGAAATATTAATGTGTATGTTTGAATCATTTTATTTCCTCATTCCATCGGCATATATATGCAAACAATACCAGTAATTTCATTTTTCTCAAATAATTTTATAGTAGCTTCCATGGAAATCTTATCAGAAAAATACCAATGTATAGGATTGCCATTAGCTGCTTCCAGCTGTCTATTAGCTTGATTAATCAAACTATCAGCGCCTTTAAACCATGAATAGAAATTACCTGTCTGTTTGTTTACAAAATTCGAGTATTTCCCCTTTGCTTCCATTAAGATACCTTCAGGTGTTATACCGTCGAATTTTACACCGTTTAAAAGATAAGCTTTATTTGTTTGTCCAGTAACAAAAGTTTGATACTTCCTTGAATATTCACTCATTGATTCATTTACATCAATGAGCTTACCCTGAGGATTATACTTTTTTCCGTGTTTTACCGCATCCCCTGCAACATTAACAACTTTTCCTGCATCGTGAGCATTATCGACGGCATCAGCAATTCTTATAGCTCTTGTAACTTCTCCAACACCTGTTACAAAAGGAATAAGGTCAACTGCATCTGCGGCAACACCGACCCAAAGCCAACCATCGGTTGGGTCTTCGAGAGCTTCTATGAAACTTGCACCGAGTGATACAATATCAAAGATTGTTTCCCAAACATTACCGCTTGGGTCACAATACATAACCGGGTTGTTTGCGGAATAGGTGTAATAGTTAAGACTAAGCGGGTCAATTACGTTTCCGGTCGGCAAAGACCTTTCGGTATAACGAACACTGTCTTGAGAAGTAAATCTACCAACTACCGGGTCGTAATATCTCGCCCTGAGATAGTAAGTTCCGGTTTCTTTGTCGAAATATTCTCCGCAGTAACGGAAGGGGTTATCGTCAGTTGCACTTGGCTCTTTTTCATTACCGAAAGCGTCGTAATCATAGCTCTTTACGATTGTTTGAGCACCGTTAGTAAGTCCGGTTACATCTCCGTGAGCATTAAAAAGATAATAGCTCGTGCTCGTTCCGTTATCCGTGCTCAAAAGATTTGCACCGCGCAAATAAGTAGCTGTTACATCGCCGTTTTGTGATTCTGCAACTACGTTTCCGCCGTCAAGAAGGTAATCTGTGGTGGCTGTTCCGACTGTTTTCGAGGTTCGGATTCCGTCAACGTTGTAGGTGTAACTGATTGTAACACCGGCAGTAATGGAAGAAACAAGCTGGTTCAGGTTATTGTAGGTATTCGCCTGAGTTCCTTCGGGTGATGTTTTGGAAAGCATGTTTCCGTTGGCATCATAGGTGTAACTTGTGGTTTCAGTCGCTCCGCTTTCGGTTTTGGTTTCGCTTGTAAGCTGGTTTACATTGTTGTAAGTGTAATCGATTACATAGCTTTCCGTTCCCGTTGCGGTGAGTTTCGTGCGGTTACCTGCGGAATCATAAGTGTAACTCAGCGTTACTCCGCCGATTTCGCTCTCGCTCGTAAGCCTACCCAAACCGTCATAAACATAGCTTGTTACTTTTCCGGTGTTGTCGGTTTTGCTCTTTTGATTACCCGAAGCATAGTAAGTGTATGCATAACTGGAAAGAGTTGCTCCGCTGCTATTCTTGTTGGAAAGGTTCGTCACCCAGTTCGCAAGGTTGTACGAATAAGTCGTAGTTACCCCGTTGCCGAGTGTAAGGGAAGCACGATTACCGTTTGTATCGTATGTATAGGTTGCCTCTATGGCTCCGTTTTCAGAAACGGTCAAAAGACGATTCAGGTTATCGTAACTGTAACTAATATTATGAACCGTTTCGCCGCCTTTTTCAAGAGTGAATCCTGTACGATTTCCGGCGAGGTCATATGTATAATTTTTACAATAACTTGCGGTGGTTTCGTCTGTTTCGGCTGTTTCTTCAAGGGAAAATGTCGAAGATTCTTCCTCATCTTCTTCACCCATTTCGATAAGTGGAGGAGTAATCGGGTCGGTTATTCCGGAACCGGAAGACCAGTTTGCAACAAAAGTTGCATTCATTGTAAGGTTAACGGTATCACCGTTTTCGATTTTTTCAGTTCCGTAATACCAGCCATTGAAGGTGTACGAAAGCCTTGCTGGGGTCGGAAGGGAATATGTATCTCCGTTTTGAACTGTAATCGTTACATTGCCGATTGAGGCATTTATCCTTCCGCCATTAGGATTAAGCGTTACCGTAAACTCAGCGCCGGGTTCAGGGTTCGGGTCCGGTTCAGGTTCCACCGGTTCCGGATCTTCGGGGATTTCTGTAATTCTTTCCGAAAACTCGGATATGCTTGCAATTCTTCCCAAATCGTCGTAAGTGTATGTGGTTGTGGAGCTGTCATTCGCTTTGGAAAGCACCTGCCCGGTTTTGGAATAAGTGAATGTCTGAGTTTCGGTATCTGTGCCATCGGTTGCTTCGGTTTTTATTATTCTTCCGAGAGCATCATAGAAATATTCGGTTTCGATGCCGTTTCTGTCGGTTACGGATTCAAGCCGGCCAAGGTCGCTGTAGGTGTAGGTTTTCGTCCTATTCAGAGCGTCCTTTTCCGTAAGTACATTGCCGAACCTGTCGTAGGTGTAGGTGGTAGTTTTTCCGCCGGAGGTCATGGTGAGAACGTTGCCAACACCGTCATAAGTATAGCTGGTGGTGCTTGCAAGGGTGCTGCCGTTGTACTGTTTTACGGAAGTAAGACGGTTGCGGCTGTCATAGGTATATTCGGTTTTGTTCCATTGTGCCGAAGAACCGACCGCATTAACCTGGTTCCATTCGCGGATAATGTTGCCTGCGGCATCGTACTCATATTTCGTTGTGGAAGTTTTGCCGTTTTCGATGGTTATGGTTTGGCTTGTAAGTCTGCCAAGAGAATCGTAAGTGTAGTTGGTCGGAGTTCCGGCATAGTCGGTTGATGTAACAAGCCTTCCGAATTCGTTGTATGTATTTGTTGTGTACTGATTGTTTGCGTTGGTTGTTTTTGTTACCTGACCGTTATAGTTATATTCATACGCGGAGGTCGAATCAAGACCTTTTGCAGAATCTGCCGCGGTAAGAACTCCGGTATTGTTTCCAACATAGTCATAGGTATAGGTATCGAAATATTCAACACCGTCAATGATTTTGCCGGTTTTTGCAATGTTTCCGTGTTTATCGGTGTATTCGGTTGTAACAACGGAAGGAGCGTTGCTGTCGCCGACAACAGTTTTAGTGACTTTGTTGTAGGTTCCGTTTTCGACAGCATATTCATAGCTGTAAAGAGTCTGGGAAAGAACGGTATTTCCCTGTTTTACAGTTTCGGAAGTAATTCTGTCGAGGTAATCGTAGGTATATTCTGTTACTGAGCCATGAATAAATTCGGAAACTTTAGCAAGGCGGGAACTGTTATCGTATTCTTTCCTTGTTATGACGTTTCCGGTTGAAACATCGATTGTTTCATATTCAAGACCGAGGGGAGTATAGGTGTATTTTATTTGTGCGCCGTTCTCGTCCTTGACGATGACATAGTTGTCTGAATAGTTGCGGGTGTAGGTAACGGTTGTGTTATCCGGATTTGTGATTTTGGTTATATTTCCGAGGGCGTCATATTCATACTCTGTCATATTGCCTTTTCCATCTTTAGAGGAAGAAAGACGACCGGAATTATCATAGGTATAATTAAAAATGATAATGCCGTCAGCGCTTCCAGAGGTGCCGATTGCAGAAGTTCCGTCGGATGTTTTTACAGAAGAATGTTTTTCCTGAGTAAGATATGCGCCATTTTGATAGGTGTATTCGGTGAGTTCATAGGTTGATGAATCCGTACCATATGTTTTTGCAGTAAGAACATTTCCAAAATTATCATAAGTGTAGTCTGTTGTTTGGATAACAGAATCGTTTACACGTATTTCAGATTTAATAATGTTTTTGCAGTTTGTATTATACGTGTTTTTTATTTTAACGGCTGTATCAGGATTAGTTTTATAACTTTTAGATGAAATGAGTCCATAATTGTGATAGCTATTTGACATTAAATATTCAGAATCATAATCAAAACTATCAGCATAAGTTGACCATGTATGGACAATAAGATTTTCGGAATTGCGTATATACCTTACGGTTGATTCTAAATAGTCATTTGCGTTGGAGTTATAGTAACGATTCGTTTCACTATCAGTATGACTGTTTATTAAACGATAACTGTAATCGGTTTCCAATATTACGGAGTCGTTCATAGTCGTTTTAACGTGATCTATTTTATGTTTCCAGTTAAAAGTAATATCTTTAGTAACTTCATTTGCGTCAGTAATAATTGTACGATATGTATGTTTTAGTGAAGTGCCGTTGATATATTCATATTCAATTATATTATATGCTTCTTCCGAAATAAGGTCCTTACGCAAGGAGAGTTTCGGAACGTTTTCGGTATAATAGCTATACCAAGCAGAAGTATTCGTTCTTTCGATTTCGTAATCGAATATAGTCTTAGCATAGGTTGGATGAGTTATGGTACTTAATGCAAAATAAGTATTATTATAATTATTATAATAGCTGCATTCAAACAAAGTATAGCTATAATTGGTTTCGTTTCCTGCGGCATCTTTATATGATGATATGCCGCTCACTCCACTCTCGTGTTCAATAACATTATATATTAACTCTTCTCCATTAGAAAGAGCGACAGTCATTTTGTGACCGGTTTCTGTTGATACGCTTGAAATGACGGTGTTATGACCAAATGTATCAGTGATAGTAATATGAGGATAACCGTTTTGGGTACTGTATGCAAAAGTAAGTGAGTTTTCATACCTGTCTTCTATCTTACTTAATTTACCATCATGAGTGAAATATTCACATATGCCGTCATAATATTCCAATTTATATAGTGGGAAATAATTACTATCATATTCATAACCATAAATTGAAATTCGGACATCATCATATTCATATCCGAGGAGGCTTAGAGGTTCTCCGGATTGTGAATGTATTTGATAAACGCCGCCGTTTGCTAAATGAACATATTTATTACCACCCATTTTTTCGATAGATGAAAAACAAAAACTCCATCCTTGTCCCAAACCAAACATATTAACGTTGTGGTTATTGTTAAATTTCTGAACCGTTTGGTGATAGATGTCACCATTATAATAAGAGTAAGGATAGATCTCGTATATTTTTGAATCTAACGTATTGTATCTTCTTGCAATAACCAAGTCCAATCCATTTTTACCGGGTAAGGTGTAATCAACAGTTTCATAAGTTATGTCTCCGGTATTAAGAGACACAAATTCATTTTCATCGTACCTGTAATAGTATGGAGAATAGATTTCATAAGTTGCTTCGTCAGATGTGGAAGTTGTGGAATACTCTTCTAATATAGAACCGATATTTGCATCAATTTTCGATGATACGTTTTCGATTTCTGCTGCAGTAAGGCTATTTTCCTCCACATAAGAAAGAATTGCGGCAGAAGAGACAGAATAAATAGAAGCAAATTCTTCTATTTGTGCAACTTCGCTTTTATTTAAAGATGTTTCGATATCTTCGTTGTTTTCACAAACTAAAAGTTCATCCGTTTCGATATCTATTGTTTGACTGATAGCATAAGCATTCACTGCTTCATTAACACTGTAACCATTTAAAAGATAATTTCTTATGGTAGTGTCTGTTGCTGTATTTATAATAGAATCATTGACGTTTTCAAAATAAATATGAAATTCATCCAATATAATCTTTATGGTATTGGGAGAAAGGTTTAAGGAAAGTATTTCATTAAATGTTTTTTTGGATTTCTCAGTTAAATCAACTATATTTGCTGAAGCAATAAGAGGATATTCCCTTTGCTCAAGAGTCTGCAACTGAGCCTCTGTCAAAGATATGTACGAGCAGACAAAAGCTTTTTCATCATTTGTAAGTTCTGAAAAATATGTGTTTTCGAAGATTATTTCCAAAAAGCGATTTTCATTTTCGCTCAATGCTTCATCGTACTCATACTCATATGCAGTTTCTTTATATGAATATCCTTCCGGTTCAATGATGGTTTCCGGAATTTCCACATTAATGGTATTATCCGATTCTTTTGGAATATCGAAATTGTACCCATTTATGTTTTGATTGCTTTCCAAAGCAAATGCTTCGACTGCAAAATTTCCGATATATCTAAGCGGAAATAATTGCAGTACGAACAAAAATGCCAAAAACAAGCTAAGTAATTTCCTGAAAATTTTCATTTTTACATCCTCCTCTATTGGATTGTAAATTGCTTTACAATCCAATAGACAAAAAGACTTGTTTTTTGCAACAGGAAATAGATAAAAAATTTAAGTGTTTAGCCAATATCATGTTTATGTGCTTCACCTGATTCCGCCATCTCCCCGAACCCGCACAAATTTTTTATCGTTTTCCATCTAAAAACAGCCCAAATAAGCAACAAAAAAAACGGATAACCTTTTCCCAAAGGTTATCCGCTTTTATTTACCCACTTTTGAGTGGAGATTGTGGTGCCGGTGATGGGGGTCGAACCCACACGATATCGCTATCAACGGATTTTGAGTTATAGACGCTATGTGGAAAGTGGTGTAACATAGCAGAAATTAGTGGAACTTGGCGAAGCTAAAAAATCGCATGAGCATCAACTTTGTTTGACAAGGTAGATTAAATAAAAGAAATTTTGAGCATGAGAACTTTTCCAATAATAAAACCCTCCGGAGGGCATTCGGAGGGCGTTTGTAAAATCATAAAAGGACATCTGCTGTTGATAAATTTACAGACAAACCGAGGTTTGGCTATGGAAAATGAAAAGTATTATTTGTATCTAAATAAAAAAGAATTTGAAATTTTGCTGCAAAGTCTGATCGATTTAAGGAACTCACTTATCCGCAAAGGACGATACGTAGATTGCGTTGATGATATAATCATCAAACTAGCAAAAGCAAAATTTAGATGAATACATATTTCCCATAGCAAATACATGCATTTAACTAAAGCAACTGATGCCCGGAGGGACGAAAGGCTCCCCGGGCATCGGTGCTTTGGATTATTTAGTTAGCGGTCAGTCATCAAATCAAACTGAATAACACATATTAGACGTTGATAGATAATGAGGACATAATTCGCTTGAACTCTGGCAAATAATCACTTGTCAGCATTTTACTTGCAATATGGTCCTTATAATCAATATGATGAATATTCCGAATTTTATCGTATTTTCCAAGCTCTTCAGTTTTTAATGTTGTTGTGAAAATAACTTGGTTAGGAATACTCGAATAGAGATCTATTACGATTGCTTCTTTTGCAGTTGATAAATCCTCAGCTCTGAAGGAATCTACAACTATAGGATAAGTATGACCAATAACCTTACAGATTGCGTAAAGCTTTACGAGATGAAATACCGTAGCTTCACTACCTGAATACGTTTCATCTCTTTTGGTGAATAGACCATCGAAATACAAATTTCCAGTTGGGTCAATCACTTGGTATGTGTCATTCATAATCTGAGTGATACAATTTAGGATGCTGTTCTGTTTGTCTTTTTTCGATTGCGTTGTGTTTGCATTTATCTGTAATTGGGAATTCAATGTGGCAATTTGATCATCGATTTCACGAATTCGAGATTCTGCATCAGCCGCGTTAAAAATATCTTCTTTATATGCTACTAGCGATTCAAGCGTGATGATTTCTTCGGACATTAAACTGGTTAATTCATCTTGTGCTTCTGTGATTAGGGATGCAAGTTTCTCAATTTCTTCATCGTATGTCTCAATTTTTTCTTTAATAGATGCAATTATTTCGTTTCTCATATCGACTGATGAGACATCAAATGCATACCCATTTTTCTTGGATGAGCTAAAAGAAATGTTTGTTGAATCACAATCCATACAACGCAATTCTCCACTATCGATGGTTCGGTTTAAAGAACGAAGCTCCTTTAGGGTGGTTTCCCATCTTGCTTTTCTTGTTGCGGCTGTATTTCGTGCCTTTCGTAGTTCAGCAATTTTAGAGTTTATTTTCTCAAGAGCATCAATCTTCTTTCCAAAAGTTGCCCGGTCATTGGCGGAACTGAGGTAGCTAATGGGGGGCTTTTGTGATTTCAAAATTTTATGCTGTTTAAGTAAAATATCTCGTTCATCTTTTAAATGCTTAATCCGATCTTTTATTTTTTTGATTTCTTCTTCATCGAGCTCAATACCACTGGCATCACATATATCAAACAACATATTGATATAATCTTGCTTGTTGTATAAACCAGAGTGAGAAATATTTGATGTATCCTTTTTGTCCTGGCCGATAAAAAAGAGTTGCAGAAAAAGTACGGGATCTACGATTTTTGAAATTTGGTTTTTAATTATTTGTGGCAATCTGAAAATGTGCTTAGTCCAATATCGTTTTAATTCAGATACACTATCAAAAACCATTAAAACATCATCGTGTTTTAAAATAAAACTACTATTGTTACGACAAAGTTGATAGAGCGTTCCATTTACTTCGAATTCTATGTAGTGATAGTAATCTTTATAGTCAAATGTCGTAGGAAAAGTAGGATCATTACCTAAGGCATACATCATAGATTGAATTGCAATAGTCTTTCCTTTGTTGTTATCATCGCTAGAAATAATGTTTAATCCTTCAACATATTTACTTTCAACAAAAGCTTCTGTTCCGTTACCAACTGCAGTTCGCTTAATTATCATCCTGTACACCGTCCTTTACAACAGCGATAAAGTATTTGAGAGATAGTATATCAAAATCAGGGGAGGAATTTTTTACACCGTTATCAATAGAAAGATATATTTGTTGAACATCGTATTGCGGGTACTTGACAATAGTGTCATATATGCTTTCAAAAAGCGCCCAAAAAGAATTGGCCGCATTTTTATTAAAGAGAGCTCGACATAAGGATTGCTTGCACTCATCAAGCATATCTTTTTGATGTTCAGGTACCCACGTGTTGTAAATAGGAATAAATGATGTTGGGACTCCTTTCTCAACAGGGTTTCTATTTATTATGCGTTGCAATACAAATAAGCGAATTTCATTATTAGTTAAGTGTCGGCAATAATTGAGTGCTTCATCAGTTGTTTGAATGGTGATTCCTTCAACATTGCTATTTTTCTTTCCGGATTGTTCTTCACTAAGTTCATTGAAAATGGCATCAAGAATTTGTTTTTCAGGAATAATACCAGGATGATTTTTTATGATTGCTTTTACGTATTCGCTAGGTTCTTTATCGTCAATCACAAATAGAACTTTGCTCAGAAAATCCATAATATTTTCATCGGTTATATCTTGATTATCGATATATCCTTTTTCGTTTGCTTCTTCCTCTAAACCTTCCTTCAGCTTAAGCATTGCAGAAGTTGTTATATTGCTAATATCGAATGTATTTAATGTAGCATCAATCCGGAGGGTGTTGCTTACGCCACCGACGAAAAGAATATAATAGGCAAATTCAAATTCACTGAGATAGTTTTTAAATAACGTGACCAATTCTTTACCAATAGCTTTAGGCGAGTTGTTTTTTGCTGCCTTAGATTGAATATCCCATAGCTTTGTAGAAAAACGATCCATACCAGTAAGATCATTAAAAAAATCAACGATGAAATAATGAATCTCATCACTATCACTTCGGAAGTTCATAAGATATAGTAAAGCTTTTGTTTCTCCATCTGCACCAGATTTGCGTGTTTTTTCACTTGATTTTACTGTGTACGGCATCTTAACTCACTCCTTGGCTCGTAGTCTATTCCTTTTGAATGAAAGGATAATGTGCAAGAGTTCAGTCTAATAGATTTATTAAAATATCAATTATTTCTTTTGCATTATCATTCAACATAGCAGCTATTAACAAGCCATTAACTATTAGCTTTTACTATCCCGCATTGAGCAATGGCCAAGCATTATTTGAGAAATTTTACTTGATTTATAAGTTCTTTTAGTATAAAGCTTTATTTTACATTATACTTTCATTATAAAATTGTCCACACCCAGCATTTACATCTTTACCACTACTTTTAAATATCTCGACATCTTTATTCATTAACTTAAAAAACGACTTTTTTTACATATCATATTTCTCCAGTAAACTCAACAATCCACACTAATATTTTACTTCCTTTTAAAAATAAATACAAGACATACAATTAATTCAGCAACTATATTAAGTCCATGCATATTAGCACTCGCTTCTGTGGGTGCTTTTTTTATTCACAAAAAACAGAAAGGAGAAACCCAATGGAACCAAAAGTAATTGCCGTTGCTAATCAAAAGGGCGGCGTCGGGAAAAGCACGACCGTGTATAACCTCGGCGCCGGCTTGGCGATGAACGGCAAAAAAGTTCTTCTTGTGGACGTTGACCCACAGGGAGATCTTACAAAAATGCTGGGTCTTCGGAAACCCCATGATTTGCCAATGACATTGAGTAATGTCATGAATGATGTTGTGTCCGGTGTCGGCGGCAAGGATGAACATCCGGAAATAAAACACCACTATGAGGGATTCGATTTTATCCCTGCAAACAGAACACTGTCCGCCGTGGAGGTTGGATTGGTAAATGTAATGAGCCGAGAAACGGTACTGCGGCAGTACATTGATAGTGTAAAGAAAGATTACGATTATGTGCTGCTTGATTGCAGACCTTCTCTCGGTATGCTGGTTATCAATGCCTTGTCCGCTTCGGATTATGTTCTGATACCCGTTCAGGCAGATTATCTTGCTGCCGAGGATATGACAGAACTT
>JAFQBT010000040.1 GCA_017399625.1 Oscillospiraceae bacterium | reverse complement strand
ACTATTTTCGGAACACCGCTTTGCGGTATTCCTCAGCCGTTCGCTTGCCGCTCCTCTTCCCCAAAAAATCTTTTGGATTTTTCGGGGACCCCATATTTCCCCTTCATAAGGGGACTAAAGCGCTCCACCGTAAGAACGGAGATTCCGATTCCCGACCGCCATCGTTCAGGCCGACGGCGGTTTTCATTCTCCATCTGCCGCCCGGCTATTTTTGGCTGGATTTAGCGGGATGGGATTACAATCCCTCCGTCACCTTCGGTGACACCTCCCTTTGCACAAGGGAGGCTGCGCTCCGCGTTACTTGGTAATCCCTCTTCCGTCAGCCTTCGGCTGACACCTTCCCCTCTGGGAAGGCTGATTACCTCGGTGGAAGGCGGAGGAGGAATCCCCCCGGTTCTGACCAAAGGTCAGAACCACCTCCCTTTGCACAAGGGGGGCTTAATGGATTTCCGCGCGGTCCTTTATCATTTCGATGATTTCGAGCTCGTTTTCGATCTCGGCGGAATAGGGATAGGTTTTCACGGTTTTTTCGAAAACCGCAAGGCATTTTTCCGCCATGGTGAGGTTTTTGAGATAGAGCAGCTGGTAAGCATAGGCAAGGCGACGGCGGGAAACATAGTTTGCGGTGGCTTTTATATATTTATCCAGCTCCCGGGTATAGAGCGGATCGATTTCGGAAGGATCCGCCTTCCGGAAAACACGCAGGAACAAAAGCTCGCAGGTGAGCTCGTTTTTATGCAGACCGAGGAGTCCCGGCGCTTTCAGCAGATATTTCGCGGTTTCCTCCGCCTTTTCAAAATCGTGGGTATCGTAATAATAATTATACTTCATAACTCCGACGGTGCAGATCATCGGATCATTGAGGTCCTCGCCCTCCGGAAGGAAAAACCATTCTTCGGGCATATTGCGCATGCGCTCGCCCTCGGACATAAGACCGTTAACATAAAGCTGGAGCCAGAAGGCGCGAAGGGCGTTTTTGTTCTTTCCAAGGAGGAAGGCGTTCCTTCCGTCGTTGGAAATTCCGTTTATCTGGAGGGGGATTCCGTTCAGCAGGACATTTCCGATTCCGACAGCGGCGAGCATTCCGGAAAACATTGCGGAAAAGCTGCCCTGTTCGCTCAGAAGGAAAACCGCGATGAACAGAATGGCGGAAAGAAAATTCATTATGCAGCCGCCGAAATTATAGAGAACCGTCGGGAGATTTTCGGTCCAGGGCGGGGGCATCATAAGGCACTGTCCTCCGGTGCCGGCGATGTTATAGAGTTTTATCCGGAGTTTTCCGCTTTCGCGGATGAACATAACGTTTCCGACGCGGAAGGAAATGAATTTATATCCGGAAAGAAGCCCGAAAACAAGATGGCCGGATTCATGGATCACCATCTGGATAAAATAAGCCGCGAAAACAAGCAGCATGCAAAAGGCCATGTGGATCACAAAATCCCTCGGTCCGCCGAAGAATTTTTCCGGATCGGCGGAAAGCACCATGAAAATTCCGCAGACCGCACCAACGAGGATATAGAGAATTGATGCGAAAAAATTTCCGCTGTTTTTGTTCTTCAAAATGAACGCCCCCTTTATAATTGTATTATATAATAAAGCGCCGCCGGAAATAAAGACGGTTTGTGAATTTTTTTGGAGGATTTTTGCGGAGTGAGGATAAAAAGCCCCTTTGTCAAAGGGGGCTGGCATTTTTAATCGTCTGCGATTAAAAATGACCGGGGGATTCTTTTCAAATTGAAAGTTGAAAGTTGAAAGTGGAAAGTGCGGGGGCGGATATTATTCGCACATTTTTGCTGAAAGCCCCCCTTGTTAAAGGGGGGTGGTTTTGGCTTTGCCAAAACCGGGGGGATTCTGTTGAAATTACAGGCTGGATTTAACGGGATGGGATTACAATCCCGCCGTCATTTGCTTCGCAAATGCCACCTCCCTTTACACAAGTTATT
>JAFQBT010000039.1 GCA_017399625.1 Oscillospiraceae bacterium | reverse complement strand
TTGATTTTGCAATATACCTTAACGGTATCACCGATTGCAACTTCGGGTTTGTCAGCTCTCAGGCAGTCCTGGGAAATAAGTTTAAGTGCATCCATTTTAAATATCCTCCTTGTTATTTTTCAGACATTCATACTCAATGGATACCATTGACAGAGGACTGTCCGCCCGACATTATTTTTTTGTCGTTCATGTCGCCGGGAATGCGACAGCGCCGTTTAGGCATACTAAACAGCCTTATTATAATAACACAAGCAAAATATAATTGCAAGTATTATTTTCAAAAAATCAGCGGAATTTTTCCATTTTTTCGTTATATACAGCCATTCTTCGGACTTTTACGTCATCCGGAGCATAGCCCGCATAGTTCCTGAAGGCGGAGAACACAAGATCCGGGTTGATGTTGAGTTCCACACCGGAAGCAAGCCGCGCATTAAGGCAATATCTTCCCTCTTTATGCTCAAGTTTTGAAAGCTTAATATGGGGTTTTATGTCGATTTCCTTTTCGCCGCTTTTGGTCTTTTTTATGACCGGAACAACTTCCCTGTCGAAGCATCTGTACCAGTCCGCAAGGGTCTGCTCAACGTCTTTTCCCTCTGCCTCAAAGGAAATTTCATAATCCGCAAAACGAATCTGTTTTGCGTCCATTTTCGGTTTTCCGGCGGCAATGGCTTTGAATCCGACCGGAAGAACCGCGTTTATTCTGCGGACGATTTCCTCATAGGGCATCGGAGAAATAAGGCGGAAATCAACTGATTCCGCAACGCTTTCATAACCAAGAGAAAGCGGCAGAGCGAAGGTCAGATAGAGGTGCGGATGAAATCCTTCGGTGTACCAGAAATCGATTTTGGAACGCTTCAGCGCGCGCTGGAATGCTCTCATAACGTCCAGATGGGAGATATATTTTGCGCTGCCTGTTTTGGTATAAAAGAGCCTTACGTCGATAAATTCGGTGACATTATTCAAAGCAGGCGCCTCCTTTCAGGCAGTTTGCACCGCATCCGGAGCATTTCTGGCGGCAGTTGGGGGTTGTAACACTTTCCCGGGCTTTTTTGTTTTCGTTTATGATGAATTTCTTTGTTACGCCGTAATCGAAAATATCCCAGGGCATGACTTCGTCATAGCTTCTGGTTCGGTTTGCATAAAATTCCGGTTTTACACCGCATTCTTCAAAAGATTCCATCCAGATATCGAATTTGAAGTGCTCGTCCCAACTGTCAAGGTTGCAACCTTTACGCCATGCAGTTTCGATAACTTTGCCGATTTTTCTGTCGCCTCTTGCAAGAACCGCTTCGAGATAGGAAGTTTCCGCATCGTGCCAATCGAGATTAATCTTTCTGCTGTGAACAGCGGAGCGCATAACTTCCTGCTTTCTGTGGAGTTCTTCCCTTGTGTCCTGGGGTTCAAACTGGAACGGAGTAAAAGGCTTCGGAACAAAGCTTGCAACGCTGCAGGTAACCTGAACTCCCTTTCCCTTCGGTTTGTTGGGAAGACTGTAAAAAAGGTTTACAACACGCTGTGCGGTTTCAACTATTCCCCTTACGTCATCGTCGGTTTCGGTAGGAAGACCTATCATAAAATAAAGCTTTACAGCGGTATATCCGCCTTCAAAAGCGGTTTTTGCGGTGTTCATGATTTCCTCTTCGGTGACGTTTTTGTTGATAACGTCGCGCATTCTCTGAGTTCCGGCTTCCGGAGCAAAGGTAAGACCGCTTTTGCGTACCTTGCTTATTTTCTGAAGAAGGCTTTCGCTGAAGTTATCAACGCGAAGGGACGGAACGGCAAGGTTCACATGCTCCTTCGGGGTCCATTCAAGAAGGTCATCGAGAAGGGGTTCAAGTTCGCTGTAGTCGCTGGTGCTGAGGGATGTAAGCGAAAGTTCCTCATAACCGGTGCTGTCGCAAAGGCAATGGGCATCCTTGCAAAGGGTGTCGAAATGCTTTTCGCGCACCGGACGGTAAATGAAACCTGCCTGGCAGAAACGGCATCCGCGGATGCATCCGCGCATAAGTTCAAGCTGGCTTCTGTCGTGGACGATATCGATAAACGGAACAACAAATTTGTCCGGATAAAAAACTCCGTCGAGGTCTTTTATGATGCGTTTTGTGATGGGCAGAACTGCGGTTTCCTTCGGAACAAATTCCCTGACGGTGCCGTCTTCGTTATAAATAACGTCTATGAGCGAAGGAACGTAAACACCGGGAATCTTTGCGGCTTCGCAAAGATACTGCTTTTTGCTCCAGCCCTCTTTTTTCGCAATCTTATAAAGATTTACAACTTCCGGAAGAACTTCCTCTCCCTCTCCGGGCATAAAAAGGTCAATAAAATCCGCGATGGGTTCCGGGTTGCAGGAACAGGGTCCGCCGGCAACAACAAGATTTTTGAGATCATGTCTGTCCTCTGCGCGGACAGGAACTCCCGCAAGATCCAGCATATTAAGGATTCCGGTATAAGAAAGCTCATACTGGAGGGTGAAACCGATCATGTCGAAATCACCTGCGGAATCACGGCTTTCGAGCGCAAAAAGCGGATATCCGTTTTCCCGGAGGATTCTTTCCATATCGACGTCCGGCGCAAAAACTCTTTCGCACCAGACCTCCGGATCGTTATTGAGAAGACTGTAAAGTATTTTCATTCCGAGGTGGCTCATTCCAACTTCGTAAAGATCGGGGAAACAGAATGCGAACCGGACGGAAACTTTTTCCTTGTTTTTTACAATGCTGTTCAGTTCTCCGCCGCAGTATCTTGCGGGTTTCTGAACAAGATTCAGTATTTTTTCGGGAATTGCAGGCAAAGCGATTCCTCCTTTCCTGATTAACTATAACAGTATAACATAATTATAAAAGCTTTTTCAATAGTTTACGAAGCGTTGATTTACAAAGCAGAACAGGCGTGATAAAATCGAATCATAAAGGAGGCGATTTTATGGATAATCTCAGAACCGGAAATTTAATAAAAGAACTCCGCACCGGAAAAGGGCTTACGCAAAAGGAACTTGCGGAAAAGCTTTCGGTTTCCGTCGCGGCGGTTTCAAAATGGGAAAACGGAAAGGGCTTTCCGGATATTTCGATTCTTGAACCCCTTTCCGAAGCGCTTGATATTTCGATAACCGAAATTATCAAAGGCGAAAAAATTTCCGGAATCGAAGAAACGGATTCCCTTGCAAAAGACATTATCGAAATTTCGAAAAAAGAAAGGAAATCAAGCCGTTTTGTCAACGCTTTTGTAATTGCCGTTCTGTCTTTTACGATTATTCTTGTTTTCAGCTACGTTGTTTTTGATATGTGGTCAAATTATAAAATTACTTCCGAATTTTCTCTTTCAAGTGCAGGGCTCGTTGGGCTTTTTGCTTTTCTTTTCGGCGGAAATGCGGTTGTTTTCGGGCTTTTCAACCTTATTTTCGGTAGAAAATACAGCCTTCGGAAATCAATGCAAATCGGCCTTTTCAGCGAAGCTTGCTGCTGCGGAGCTATCTGGCTCACTTCCGTTTACACAAGCTATAAAATCTCTATAGGCGATATTTCCGCGGTGCTTGATACCGCAAAAGGATTTGAGATGTATTCCCAGATCCTGTTCCTTTCGGTTGTGCTGATAAACGCCTATGCATATCATAACATAGTCCGGGAAAAATGAAATAAAGCCGCCTTTCGGGCGGCTTTATTTTATTGCGCAGAGTGCCATATAAAGAAGCGGAATAAAAAGAAAATAGTTTTTTGTAAAAAACACAGAGATTATTAACAGAACCGAAACCGCCGCGAGAAAAGCACGGGAAATTATCCCGAAAATCCTCTCACCTTTCTGCGGTGCAAATTCTTCAAGAACCGTTTTCAGTATTGAACCGCCGTCCGTTGCGGAAAGAGGCAAAGCGGTAAAAATCCCCATTGCAAGGTTAATATATCCCAAAAGATTTTTTCCGAAAACCATGAGCACCGCCGCAAGAATGAAATTCACCGAAAAACCCGTCATGAGCACGAAGCATTTTTCCGTGGTGCTCAGCTTTTCCGGAAGGTGCATACCGATTCCAAAAAGGTTTATCCTGACCGAGCGCGGCATTGTTTTTACGCATAACAAAGCCAAAAAATGTCCCAGTTCGTGGAGAAGCGAAAACAGAACCACCGCTCCGGCAATTCCGTTTTTATCAGCAAGCAAAAACGCCGTGAGCACCGAAAAGAAAAACGGTGAAATTTCAATTTTTGTTCTGAGCACGGTGAGTTCGATCAAAATTCAAAACACTCCATCGGGTCGATTTTTCTTCCGCCGATTTCCACCTCAAAATGAAGATGGCTTCCGGTAGAACGTCCTGTGCTTCCGGCTTCGCCGATTTTTTCTCCGGCGGATGCAAAATCGCCTTCTGAAGCGCAGACTTTTGAAAGATGGCAGTATTTTGTAAAAAAGCCTTCCGAATGTTCAATAACCACATATTTTCCGTAAATTTCATCAAAGCCGGTTTCGGTTATTTCTCCGGGCCATGCGGAAAAAATGCTGCTCCCGAAAGCCGCAGCAATATCCATTCCGCTGTGGCTGTCCGTTTTTCCGGAAAATGGGTCTTCCCTTTTTCCGAATTCGGAAGTTATCTTCCCGTTTTCAACGGGAAATTCCGCTGCGCAGCTGAAAATCGCAACAGGCAAAGGCGAAGTATCAAAAAATTCATTTTCGAGATTTCCTTTTATGATTTCATAATAATAACGGGCGTTTTCCACCGTTTTTCTTACAAAAACCGAAAATTCCGAAAATACCGAAACCGAAAAATCTCCGCCTGCAAAACTTATAATTTCATTAACTTTTCCGTCAAGAAGCTCCATAGTCACCGGAAAGCAATATGCATAAAATCCGAGCAGCGAAAGAGCAAGAACCGCTCCGATTAATTTTAAAAAAATGTATTTCCTTTTTTGTTTATGTTCCATTGTTTTTCGCCCCCTTTTCATAAAACAATATGAAAAAGCGGACAAAAAAATACCTTTGGCATTGCCAAAGGTATTTTTTGTTTATCCTGCAAAATCAAGTCCGCCTTCGGAACTGCTTTCTCCGGAGGAGGAACTATCCCCGGATCCGGAGGAACTTTCTTCCGAAGATGAACCCGAAGATTCCGAGGAGGACTCTGAGGAAGATTCTTCCGGAGGTTCATAAAAGCTTTCGCCGTTTGTGGACTGGCTTCCGTAATTATAACTTCCGTTTTTGCCGACTCCATAGAGATAGGAGGAAATGGCATCCGCAATTCCTTCGGCAATTTCGCGCTGATAGCTGCCTTTTATGAGTTTATAGTAATCGGATTCGTTACTTACAAAACCCATTTCGCCGAGGACCGAAGGATATTCCTGAATCCTTGTTACATAATAACGTCCGATCATATCACCTCTGTCCTTTGTTCCAAGGGCGGAAGCAACGTTTGAAGCAAAATAATTTGCAAAGTTCTGAGAGAACCTTGTGAAATAGAAGCATTCCGTTCCGTGGCCGCTGCTGGAAGTTGCGGAGTTGCAATGGACGCTTACGAAGATAAGCGGATCCTTTGCGGAAGCATAGGCAACTCTGTCCGCAAGGCTCGGGCGCTGGTTTACGGTATCCATCATATAAACAACCGCACCGCGGCTCTGGAGTTCCTCCTTAAGATATTTTCCGACAGCAAGGTTGATTTCATATTCGCCGTAATCAGAAAGGAATCCAAGGGCACCTATGCCGAGAGCGCTGTGTCCGACGTCAACAACTATCGGAACGCCGGAAAGGCTTGATGTTCCGGTGGGGTTATTAAAACGGAAAACAAGGTCGCCGTCGTCATAATATGCGGTATATCCGAGGAAGCCTGCTTTTGTGCTCAGCGCAAGGCTAAGGGTGGAATCGTTCCATCTTGCGGAGCTGAAAAGCGGAGTGCATTTGAGGTTAAGGTTTCCGGGAGTTTCGTTCGTATAGAAAAACTCTATTGTAAATTCGCTTGGCGAATATTTTGCGCAATATGCAACCTTCTGGTCCATCTCGAAAGTTACGTAGGTATATCGCTTGTTCGCGGAAACGGTCATGTTCTTTATCTTGTTTCCGCCGAGTTCGCCGGAAACGGGACTTACGTCCTTTGTATAAACGCGCTGTCCGGACTGGAGGTTGTAATATGTATAGGTATTGCTGCCTTCGACATAAACGATTTCATCGCCGACAACATAGTCCCTTGTTCCCTTTGCAAGAGGGTAGCAGTCGTAATCCGAAAGGTCGTTGAGGACGTTGGTGGGGAAAGTTTCCGCCGCTTTTGTGATAACTTCAACAAGTCCGCCGGCTTTTGCCTTTGCGGAAACCGTTACAAATGCCGCTTCTTCCGTTTCAACGTTTCCTTCCCAGGTTCCCTTGATCACAATATTGCCGATTCCCTGTTCTTCAGTTCCCGCGGGCGGTGCGGAAAGCATTCCGGTATAGAGAACATAGGTGGAGTCCTGTTCCTCTTCTGTGGAATCGTCCGCCTCCGTGCTTTCCTTAAGGGTTATGGTGTTTGAACCGAGGGTCGCAGTAACCACGGAACCTTCATAAGCAAGAGCCGTTACGGTTATGCTCATTCCGCCGCCGACTGTTACGTTTCCGAGAGGGGTTACCTCCTTGAGGACCATTATATTCCTCGTGATGTTATATGTTATGGTTTTTTCCTTATGCTCAAATTTAAAGGTATTGAGACCGGGCTGAAGCTCGATGGTGAGCATGAATGCGCCGTTGGAATCCCGTTTTACCTTTGTTCCGTTCATGGTAAGGTCGAAGTTTCCGTCCGATGCACCCGCAAATACCGCAACGGTATCATAAGTGGAATAAGTGAGTTTTCCCGGTCTTGTAAGCTCCAGCTGGGTCAGCAGGAAGCTGGGGTCAATATTTTCCGTAAGATACTGAACGAGTGCGTCCGTGGACTGCTGGGGGTTTTTCTGGAGCGCCGCAAGGGAATCGAAAACGCTTCCCTTAAATCCGCTGAGCTTTTCTGCGGAAATAACCTGGTCGGAAAGTTCGGCTGGGTCGCTCCAGCCTTTTTCGTCGGTGCAGGCTTTTGTTGCATACTGGAAAATATAGAGCGGAACATCCTCCGGAACAACGCCGTTCCACCATTCCATATAGTTTGCGAATTTTGCGTTTTTGTTTCCGGTGGCATAGCCGCTTTTTACCGCGACAAAATCCGCAAAACCTTCCTCAACGAATTTTTTGGTGTTTGCAAATCCGTCAACAAAGCTTTCGTAACCGGCTTCGGTTGCGCTTCCTTCCGTTATGCTGTTGCTGTTTGCCCATACCGGATCCACCGCAAGACCCACGGCAATTCCGGGATTTTCGCGTTTTACCGCCTTATATGCGGCGGTAACTGCGGCTTCGACATTGGAGCGGAGATAGTTTTCGTATCCCATTCCGCTGCCGTATTTTGTATAGTCCGAATATGCATTTCCGCCGGATTCAACGGAATATGTGTTGAGCATGATGCCGTCGATATCATATCTGCTCAAAGCGGCGGCATTTTTGCTGATGAGAGAAAGCTGCTCGTTGTTGAGCACAAAGGAAGTTTCGGTTTTTCCGCCGTTATTGGTTTTGAGCACGTCAAAAACAACATAGACGAACATTTCCTCTTCCTTTGCCTTTTCTGCGGCATATCCGAGCATATCGATGCTCGCTTTTGCCTGGGGCATTCCTTCGGAATTATAAATAACCGCATCGCCGAAAGTGGTTTCGAGGAAAATTGTGTTCGCGGAAAGTTCCTTTGCGTCCGCAATGGCCTTATCTATGGACATCCGGATATCAACGGTGCTCATACCCTCTTCGGTATAATAATCAACTCCCGGAGCGAGAGTTATGGCCATCATTCTTTCCGGCGCGCGGAAAACAATCGGACCTTCGACAATATTTTCGATTTCCGGTTCCTCCGGAACAACCGGAACTTCCGGTTCGGTGGGATTTATTGTAACTCCGTTGAGGTCAACTTCGATATCCCCTGGTCCGGAAGATTCTTCAGAAGAAGAACTTTCGGAACTTTCCGGAATTACCGGAAAATCAAAGCCCTCAAGGATCTTTTCAACGCCGGGAAGTCCGCTTTGCAAAGCCGCAAAAACCGCTGTTCCGCCGATGACAAATATGAGGCTGAGGCTGAGGATCGCCGTCATCAGCTTTTTGTTCAAAAAGAATTTTTTCATAAAGTTTTTTCCGTCCTTTAAAAAATCAGGTTTCCCTTTGTTTACATAATTCCAAGAAGATTTTTCATTTCCGCCGAAACGGATTTTTTTACCGCGGAACCGGGGTTATAAACCGAATCATAGCGATAGAGTGCGAATCCGGAATATCTGCTCCTGTTCCTTGCGGCGATTATCTGCCGCGCAAGAATATCGTTATTTTCGATCCATTCCCTTTTTCCGTTTTCGCCGGCATAGGTATCCTCCGCACCGGCTTTATATGCCGCAAGGCCGACAATCAGTTCGATATTGTTTCTTGTTATCATATCGCTGAATTCGGCAAGAACATCAAGATAAGGGCAGTCCCGGTTGTTGAAACCGTAATAAAGCTGGGGACAGATATAATCGACGTATCCTTTGCTGGTCACCCAGGTTTCAACGTCGCAATAAAGTGAATTATAGTTCCGGTCTGTGTTGCCGCCGGGACTTATTCCGAAACGGCAGGAGCTGTTGATGGATTTGATTGCGGAATAGACGCTTTTTATAAGAATATTGACGTTCTGTCTGCGCCAGGCGGCAAGCTTGAGATTTCCGCCTTCCGCCTTATATTCATTATAATAGCTTTTATCGAAGGATTCCGCGGTTGTGGGATAGAAATAATCGTCGAAATGGATTCCGTCAATGTCATAATTCCGGACTATTTCCTCAACTCCGGAAACGATGAGGTCGATAACTTCCTCATCCGCAGGGTTATAGAAAATTCCGTTATCGAGGACGATTACTTTTCCCGTTCCGAGCCATTTATATGCCGGGCTTGATTTTGCTATTTTTTCGGTGTTGGAATTGCCTTTTACCCTATACGGATTTATCCACGCTTCAATTTTAAGGCCGGCGGAATGTGCTTCCGAAACCATTATTTCAAGGGGATCGAATCCCGGATCATTCCCTTCCGTTCCGGTGCAATATACGGACCAGGGGAAAATTTCCGAATCATACATTGCGTCGCTGTGGGAACGGACATGGACAAAAACTGTGTTGAATCCGTCCGCCGCAAGGTTTCTGAACATCGCTTTGATGTTATTTGTGAACTGGCTTTTTGTTTTTCCCTGCAGAATCGACTGGTATTCAAGGAACGAAATCCAGACAGCTCTTGTTTCGCCGGAAGGGATATATGTATTTTCGGCCGGTTCTTCCGGTTCGGGTGAAGTTTCTTCGGAAGATTCGCTTTCCGAAGAGGAACTTCCGGAGGATTCTTCCGCCGAAGAACTTTCGGAACTGCTTTCCGGAACGGATGAGGAGGATGAACTGCTCTCAGGTTTTACAGAGGAGGAGGATGAACTGCTTTCCGCTTTGCTTTCGGAGGAGCTTTCCGGAGAGGATTCGCTTTCCGAAGATTCCGGTAAGGATGAACTTTCGCTGCTTTGTTCGGTTTCGGAATTTTCGGAGCTGCTTTCGGAAGAAAGATTTCCGAGAATTGTTTCATTTTCGATGATTTCCGGTTCGGTATTTGCGGAACATCCGAAAACCGGAACTATCATCAGCATAACAAGCAAAACGCAAAGAAGTTTTTTCATCATATCCCTCCTGTCTTTATTAAAGTATAAAAAATATAGTTAAATATGGCAACAGATTATTCCGAATCGGAAATTATTTTATAACAACGTTTTCCTCGCCGAGGATCTTCGCAAGGCGTTTCGGAACGTATCCGTTTTCAAGCGTCGCATCGACCCAGAGTTTTGCCGGCGCTTTAACGGTCTTTTTGGTGTCCGCAAAATGGATATAAAGCGGAGTAAGTCCCTCGAAAACACCGAGGAAATCCATCGCTTTTTTATATTCCGGAGAACTTTCCGAAGGAACACGGATGAAAAGTCCGCTGACCGAGGATTTTTTCTGTTCCGGAACCGCCTGGGATTCCTGCGGAGATTTCTGATAGGCGGATTTCCGCTGGAAGTTGGGGTTGAAAGGATATCTCAGGGCATCCTCAACGGTGAGGAATCTTTCCGCAACAAGCTTTGTTTCCTCGTCTTCACGGACAGAAACTCTTGCTTCAACAACGACAGCTTCGTTCACATTTATGATTCCGCCGTGTTCCTGGAGAACCCTTGGGAAAACAAGCGTTTCAAGGCTTCCGGTGGTGTCCTCAAGGGTCACAAAAGCCATGACGTCGTTGCTCTTGGTGGTTTTCATTTTTTTGCTGAGGACGATTCCGCAAAGTCGGACACGTTTTTCGCCCTCATCAACGCCGATCTGTTTTATTTCAAGAACTTTGCTTGCGCCGATTTTTTCAAGGATTCCGTTATATTCGTTCATCGGATGTCCGGAAAGATAAAGACCGGTGGTCTCTTTTTCCATATTGAGGAGTTCCCGGAGGGAAAATTCCGCAAGACGCGGAAGGTTATCCTCATCATCGTGCTCCTCCTCAAAGCCTCCGAAAAGGCTCATCTGTCCGGAAATATTCGCCTTCTTTTCCGCATCGATGGATGAAAGAATGGTTTCGTATCCGGAAAGCATCTGGCGGCGGTTTGCGCTGAAGGAATCCAGCGCGCCGCATTTTATAAGGCTTCCAAGGGTGCGTTTGTTGAGTTCCCTGCCGTATGCACGCTTGCAGAAGTCTGTAAAGCCCTTATACTTGCCATTCATTTTCCGCTCGGATATGATATCGCGGATAATGCCTCTTCCAAGATTTTTTACCGCAAGAAGACCGAAACGAACCCCCTCGCCGTCCCAGATGAATCCGCTTTCGGATTTATTGACGTCCGGACCGAGGACTTTGAGCCCCATTTTCTGGCATTCGCCGATATATTCTATTACTTTATCGGTGTTATCAAGAACGGAGCTGAGCTGCGCCGCCATATATTCTCCCGGGAAATGGCATTTGAGATATGCGGTGCGGTAAGCAACGGTTGCGTATGCCGCCGCATGGGATTTATTGAAGGCATAGGACGCAAAGGAGCTCATTTCATCAAAAATCTCGTTTGCGATTTTTTCCGGAACTCCGTTGCGGACCGCTCCCGGAAGTTCAAGATTTCCGTTATCGTCAAATTTTCCGTGGACGAAATATTCCCTTTCCTGCGCCATAACGTCGAGTTTTTTCTTACTCATTGCGCGGCGCACAAGGTCTGCTCTTCCGTAGGAATATCCCGCAAGCTTACGGACTATTTCCATAACCTGTTCCTGATAGACGATGCAGCCGTAGGTTACGTCGAGAATCGGCTTCAGCAGAGGGGTTTTATAAGTAACTTTTTCCGGGTGGTGGCTGTTTTCAAGATATTTCGGGATGGAATCCATCGGACCCGGACGATAAAGCGAAATAACTGCCGTAAGGTCCTCGATGGATTTCGGTCCAAGACCCATGAGCACGCTTCGCATGCCCGCAGACTCGAACTGAAAAACGCCCTGTGCGGCACCTTTTGTGAGCATTTCATAAACTTCCGGGTCGCCGTCCGGAACTTTTGAGATATCAAAATCCGGAATGCGCTTCCGCACCGCTTTTTCACAGTCGCTTATGGCGGTAAGGTTCCGAAGACCGAGGAAGTCCATTTTCAGAAGTCCCAGTTCCTCAAGAGTTGTCATGGTAAACTGGGTGACAACGGATTCATCCGGTTTTGCGACCGGAACAAATTCGGTAACAGGTTCCGGAGCGATTACAACACCCGCCGCATGGACGGAAGAATGCCTCGGCATTCCCTCCACCCTTCTTGCGGTGTCGATAAGTTCATAGACTTTCGGGTCGGTATCGTAAAGCGCTTTAAGTTCGGAAGAAATCGTCAGCGCCTTTTCGATGGTCATGTGAAGATCCGTCGGAACAAGTTTTGCGACTTTATCAACATCCTGATATGCCATTCCAAGGGCTCTTCCAACGTCACGGATTGCCGCTCTTGCGGCAAGGGTTCCGAAGGTTATTATCTGAGCAACGTGGTCTGCGCCGTATTTTCTGTTGACGTATTCGATTACCTCCTGCCTGCGTTCATAGCAGAAGTCGATATCGAAGTCGGGCATAGAAACGCGTTCCGGGTTGAGGAATCGTTCGAAAAGAAGGTGATATTTTATCGGGTCGATGTCGGTGATTCCGATGCAGTAAGCGCAGATACTTCCTGCGCCGGAACCTCTTCCGGGACCAACAGGGATTCCTACGCTTTTTGCATAATTAATAAAATCGTGAACAATAAGATAATAGTTGACATATCCCATTCGTTCGATTACGCCCAGTTCATAGTTGAGCCTTTCCCAAAGTTCCTGGTCCGGATTTTCGCCGTAGCGGCGGTAAAGTCCTTCCCTGCACATGCTCTCGAAATATTCAACATTATCTCTTCCGTCCGGAACTTCGAAAGCCGGAAGTTTTGTATGACCGAATTCAAAAGTCATATTGCAGCGGTCCGCGATTTTCTGGGTATTTTCGATTGCTTCCGGAACAAAGGAGAAAATTTCGCGCATTTCCTCTTCGGATTTCACATAAAATTCGTCCGTTTCAAAAGCCATATCGTTATCTTCATCAACGGTATGGTTCGTTCCGATGCAGACAAGAACATTCTGCATTTTTGCGTCGTCCTTGTTGATATAGTGGCAGTCGTTGGTTGCAACAAGCGGGATTCCGGTTTCCTTCGAAAGTTTTATAAGGTTCGGAAGAATACGCTTCTGATCTGCAAGACCGTGGTCCTGGATTTCGATAAAATAGTTGTTTTCGCCGAAAATATCCCTGTATTCAAGGGCAACCTTTTTTGCGGTATCGTAATCGTTCTGGGAAAGATTGCGCGGAATTTCACCCGCAAGGCATGCGGAAAGCGCTATTAATCCTTCGTGGTGCTTTTTAAGAAGTTCTTTATCAACACGGGGCTTTTTATAAAAACCTTCGGTAAAGCCTGCGGAAACAAGTTTTATAAGGTTTTTGTAACCGGTGTTGTTTTCGCAAAGAAGAACAAGGTGATAGCTCCAGTCCATCATGTGTTCCTTGCTGAAGCGGGAGCGGTTCGCAACATAAACTTCGCAGCCGATTACCGGTTTTATACCGTATTTATTTGCTTCGCGGTAAAAATCAATTACACCGTACATTGCGCCGTGGTCGGTTATGGCAACGGCGGTCTGCCCAAGCTCTTTGACGCGCGGAATAAGCTTTTTTATTCTGCAGGCGCCGTCAAGAAGGCTGTATTCGGTATGGAGATGAAGATGTGCAAAGCTCATGTTTTCCTCCTTGTTTTTTTAAGCAAGTTCCGGCTCTTCTTCGTTATGAACGGTCATTCCGTGGCGGAGCCAATCGCCTTTGAGATATTTTACAAAATATATAATCGATTTGATAAGCTCGTCGCTGCAGACAATCGTCATAACAAGAAGCGGATCGAGTTTAAGCCAAAGTCCGCAGATTGCGCCCAGAACGCCTTTCATAAAAATCGCGGAAAATACGTCTATTTTTGCAACGAAACCGGTGTCGCCGCCTGCACGGAGAACTCCTGCGCCAAGGTTCCAGCTTGTTCCGTAACAAACATCAATATATGCGCAAACCAGAAGCATGCTCAGAATATAATTTGCCGTTGTTTCGGAACAAACAATAAAACCGGGGGCAAAAGGTCTTATTACCATAATAACAGCGGCCATAAATACTCCTACGCCGATTCCTCCGATAACAAAAAATTTGCTCCATTTTTTTGCTTCGCCGTCTTTTCCTGCACCTATCATATTTCCCAGAAGAATAAGCGAAGCATTTGAAAAACCGCACATTGCGACGGTTGAAAGATCAAGAATAACAAGAACAAGGCTGTATGCGGCAAGGAATTCCTTACTGTACTGTCCGAGTATTGCGGATTGCATCGTCATTCCGAAACCCCAGATAAATTCGCTGAAGAAAACCGGAATTCCGAATTTTATGAACGAAGGAATATACTGCGCTGTTTTTACAAAAATATAGTGCATTCTGAAATTAAGACGGTGCTCAAGCTTATGCATATAAATGAGCACGAACACGATTTCGATCGTTTTGCTTATTGCGGTTGCAATTGCCGCGCCGGCAACTTCAAGCCTCGGCGCTCCGAGATTTCCGTAAATGAGCACCCAGTTGAGCACAAGGTTTGTAAGGCACGAACAGGTATATACAACAACGGAAATTTTAACGTCATGCACCGCCCGGAGATTCGAAAGAAATGTTGTTGAAATTGCCGGGAAAAGATAGAACCATCCCATAATCCGGAGATATTCCACGCCGTATGCGATTACTTCCGGGTCGCTTGCAAAAATTCTCATAACAACTTCCGGAACTGTAAGCGTTACCGCAGAGAGCAAAAGCGCGGCTATAATGTTAACGCGCATTGCAAGACCGATCATATCCCGGATAGGGTCAATTTTCTGCTGTCCCCAATATCTTGCGGTGATAACAACGGTTCCCATGCTTATTCCCCATACAAACATATTGAAGAATACGTAAAGGGAGTTCACCTGATTAATTGCGCCAAGCTGCGCTTCGCCGACGGAGCCAATCATTATTGTATCAAGCATGTTTACAAGAACAGAAACAAAGTTCTGTGCCGCAACCGGAATTCCGATTTTAAACATCTGCCTGATAATTTCTTTTTTTGTGTACATCTGTTCCATTTTACTCAATTTTTCCGTTTCTTAAAGCATTTGCAATTTCGCCGATTTTTTTAAGTCTGTGGTTAACTCCGGAGCGGGAAAGCGGCGGATTTACCGATTCGCAAAGCTCCCGAAGCGACATTTCAGGATTTTCAAGGCGGAGCTTTGCAACCTGCAAAAGCTCTTCGGACAAAAAGTTTTCGTCTTTTCTTTCAAAAATATAATTGATGTCCTCAACCTGCTGTAAGGAAGCGTTAAGGGTTTTATCCATATTCGCGTTGTCGCAGTTCATCCGGCGGTTAACCCTGTTTTTAATGTCCTTTTCGATTTTTATGTTCATCATATCAAGGGAGGAAAGCATTGCCCCGATATATGTGATAATATCCTCGATGTTTTCGCTTTCCTTATAATAAACTATGTAGGAACCGCGGCGGATTGAACTTTTCGGCTGGGCAAGAACCTCGCCGATAAGGGTCGAAAGATCCTTTGAAAGGTTCATATAGCTTACGCCGAATTCAAGATGATATTCCTTATGAGGGTCGGTAAGACTTCCGCAGACAAGATATGCTCCCCGGAGGAAAAACGGAACGTCATCCTCGTTTTCGATGTTCGCGCGGTTTATTCGAAGGCTCGGTTCCTTCGGAGAATGATAGAAAGCATCGAGGATTTTTCTGCGTTCGGAAGCTTTTTCGATGCTGACCTTATAGAGCGTTCCCCTCGCTCTTTCGTGGAAAATAATCTTTGCGGATATTCCGCAATGGGTTGCAAGGGTTTCGGCGAAAAGCCTTGCGGTGGGTTCATGCACCACCGAAAAACTGATTTCGTCGGCGCTGAATTTATGTGAAAAAAGCAGGAATCCGTAAAGCAGCGCATGTATCGCGCTTTCCTGCTCGGGAACATCTTTGCAAAGTTCGTCCTTCAAATCGGTTGCAAAAGACATCTTTTTTCCGCCCTTCTTTTAATTATCCTAAGATTTCGATTTCCGGTTCGATAAAAAATCCGGTGTCGTTCTTTACTTTTTCCTGAATATATCCGATAAGCTGCAAAACGTCCTCGGCGGTGGCTCCGCCGATATTAACAACAAATCCGGCGTGCTTTGTGCTCACTTCCGCACCGCCGATCCGATATCCTTTAAGTCCGCACTGGTCGATGAGAGCGGAAGCAAATGCGCCTTCCGGTCTTTTGAAGGTACTTCCGGCCGAAGGTTTATCCATGGGCTGTTTATCAAATCTTCTGCCGAGAAGGTCATCCATTTTCGCTTTGATTTCGGTTCTGTCGCCCTTCTGAAGTTTGAATGCGGCACCGGTGATGAAATACTCCTTTCCGCTGTAAACGCTGTGGCGGTAACTCATTTCCAGTTCTTCGCCGGTGAATCTTCCGGTTCTGCCCTCTTTATCAACATGGTCCGCAAAGAGGATTACGTCCTTGATTTCACCGCCATAGGCACCTGCGTTCATAAAAACAGCGCCGCCCACAGAACCGGGAATTCCGTATGCAAATTCAAGCCCGGTAAGTTCGTTTTCAAGCGCGAATTTGCAGAGCGCAGAAAGGCTTGCTCCGGCTTCGCAGTAAATTGTTTCATCGTCGAGAAGGATGATTTTTCCGAAATCGCTTCCGAAATGCATCGTAACGCCCTTGATTCCGTTATCGGGAGCAAGAACGTTTGAACCTTTTCCAAGCGGAAGAAGCGGAATTTCATTTTTCCTGCAGAAATCAGCGATAAGTGCAACCTGTTCGGTGCTTGCGGGTTTTGCAAAAATTTCCGCAGGACCGCCGATTTTGAATGAGGTATGTTTTGAAAGTTCTTCCTGCTCAAGATATTTTATCCCGTGCTCATCGGCAAATTTATAAAAAGCGGTTTTTTCCAAAACAAATACCTCCTTCATTCATCAAGACCGTAATAGGAATCCCATTCGCCGAGGTCGTCGTCAAATTCCCATTCCGGCATACTGATTCTTTCCATAAGTTCAAGTGCGGCGTTGTTGCCCATTCGTTTCTGACGGTTGTTCATTGCCGCAACTTCAACGATAACGGCGATGTTGCGTCCCGGCTGTACCGGAATTGTATAAAGCGGAACATCAACGTCCAGAACTTTTGTATAAACGTCCTCCGCACCCATGCGGTCATAGACTTTATCGTTATCCCAGGGTTCAAGGTTGATTATCATATCGAGCTTTGCGCTCTTTTTTACTGCACCCATACCGAAAAGATTCCTTGCGTTGATGATGCCAACTCCGCGGAGCTCCATAAAATGACGGATGTTTTCCGGCGAAGTTCCCACAAGGCTTCGGTTGGAAACCCTGCGGATTTCAACCGCATCATCTGCGATAAGGCGGTGTCCGCGCTTTATGAGTTCCATTGCAACTTCGGATTTACCGACGCCGCTGTCGCCGTAAAGAAGAACGCCTTCGCCGTAAACTTCAACAAGAACGCCGTGCCTTGTAATGCGTTTCGCAAGGGCAACGCTCAGGGTCTGGGTAAGTCCGGCAATAAATTCGGAAGTCATTTCGGAAGTGCGGTAAAGCGGAACGTTATATTTCTGGGCAAGTTCAAGGAATTTTCTGTCAACGGTAAGATTCCAGGTAATTATAATTACCATCGGTTTTTTCGAAAGAAAAGATTCCAAAGCTTCGTACATTTTTGCGCCGAGCTTATTTAAATAGCTGTATTCGGTCTTTCCGATTATCTGCACCCTTTTAGGGTCAAATAGTTCGTAAAAACCCGCAAGCTGAAGCCCCGGACGGTTAACTTCATTTGTGCTGATTTTTATATCGCTTATATCTTCCGGAGCCCAGATTTTTTCAAGATTGAACTCCTTTATTATTTTTGTGAATTTAACGCTGTAATTAGAAGCCATTGTTTCTGCCTCCTGTTATCTATATAATAAACCAAGTTTATTATACTACTAAAATACAGATTTTTCAATTATTTTCTACAAACATAAAGGCTTTCGATATTGTTCGTCAAAATCAATAATCCAAAAAATTTTTTATACTCTGTTTTTTAGGCAGTGGATTAAATTTTCTTTTATTTTGTAAATATTTTTGTAAATTTATATAAGTTTTTCAAAAACATTTGAAACATTCACAAATACATGGTAATATTATGATGTTCAATTATGTTTATTTAAAAAGGAGTTGAAAAAACATTGGCACGTTCTAAAAAAAC